>NZ_CP123962.1:1682500-1840000 GCF_045277155.1 Bartonella gliris | reverse complement strand
CATGCACTTTATATTGAAGCGAACTATAAAGAAACACAGTTGCAAAATATTCATGCTGGACAAACCGCTTATATTGCTGTTGACGCCTTCAAAAAGGATGTCTTCCAAGGAACAGTACTTTCCATTTCACCTGCGACAGGTGCTGTTTTCTCTCTTTTGCCCCCACAAAATGCCACTGGCAACTTTACCAAAATTGTCCAACGTATTCCAGTACGTATCTCTATTCCAGAAGAAGTATTAAAAACTGGACGTATCCGAGCGGGAATGAGTGTTGCAGTAGAAATTGATACACGTACAAAGCCACAAGATAAAAATCTCTTATAAAAAAGCAAATGATCCTATTATGACCTCTCCCATGCCAGAGTCCACACATTCTCAAGAGCGCATAGAAATCCGCAAAATCGTGATTTTCATTGCTATGTCCTTTGGCATGTTTATGGCTATTTTGGATATCCAAATCGTTTCCTCCTCTTTAGCTGAAATTCAGGCTGGTCTTTCAGCAAGCTCTGAAGAAATTTCCTGGGTTCAAACCTCCTATCTCATCGCTGAAGTCATCATGTTGCCCCTTTCTGGATTCTTAGGAAGATTGCTTTCAACACGCGTTTTCTTTACCATCTCGGCTATCGGGTTTACAATTACCTCTGTTCTTTGTGCAACCGCAACATCTATTGAAGAGATGATTGTATATCGCGCACTTCAAGGATTTATTGGTGGAGGTATTATCCCTAGCGTTTTTGTCGCCTCCTATATACTTTTTCCTCCTTCCAAACGCCCAATTGTTACCCCTATTGTTGGATTGGTAGCAACGTTAGCGCCCACCATTGGTCCAACAGTGGGGGGCTATCTCTGCCATATCTCATCATGGCATTGGCTTTTTCTTATCAATGTACCCTGTGGGATTATTATTTCAATTCTCGCTTGGAAATTAATTGATTTTGATAAAGGTGATCCCTCTTTAATGACTAAATTTGACTGGTTAGGTCTTATTTCTATGGCTATTTTTCTAGGGACTTTGGAGTATATTCTAGAAGAAGGTGCGCGTCATGATTGGTTAAAAGATGATCTGATTCTAAACTTATTCATTCTTATGATCTTATCTGCAGCCTTATTCTTCTGGCGCGCTTTTACTGCAAAAGAACCAATTGTTGATCTCTCGACTTTTTCGAATTTCAATTTTTCAACAGCATCCATTTTTTCTTTTATGCTTGGAATAGGTCTTTATGGACTCACATATCTTTATCCTGTCTACTTGAGCCAAATCCGTCATTATGATGCTCTCATGATTGGAGAAACGTTATTCCTTTCAGGATTCGTCATGTTATTAACCGCCCCCCTTGCCGGATTTCTTTCAGCACGAATTGATGCACGTTTGATGATGGCGATAGGACTTTTTGGCTTTGCATTAGGAACCTGGATGGCTAGCTCTATCACAGACAACTGGGATTTTTGGGAGCTCTTTTGGCCTCAAGTTTTCCGTGGTGCTTCTGTTATGTTATGTATGATCCCTGTTAATAATATTGCCCTCGGATTACTTCCACCAGAACAAATGCAAAATGCCTCTGGACTTTTTAATCTCACACGTAATCTTGGTGGTGCCGTGGGACTTGCTATTATCAGCACTCTTATAACAAAACGCACAGACCTGCATTATGGACGAATAGCCGAAACGCTCCAGTGGGGAAACAGCCAAGCAACTGAAATGCTTTCAAACCTTACTCTATACTTCAAAACTGCAACTTCCGATCCACATACTCTTGCTCTCTTCCAACTTTTTAATATGGCACGCATACAAGCAATGGTCATGGCTTTTAGCGACATTTTCTTTATAATAGCCATCATCTTTATCGTCTTGACATTTATGACCGTTCTCCTCAGAAAAATACCACCACTCACCGATACCCCTTCAGGTCACTGAGTTTAATCTCATGAAAGTTGAAGAATATTCTTTATTTTTCATCAATCGCTTCTCCTCATGTCCTATAACTTTATCTCCTATAAAGAGATGATATGAATGACACAACATCGTATACTGAAAATTATTTCTAACCGAAATCTTATTAGATACTAGACAGTTGCATACCTTAAAAAATTCCCCTCTCATAAATGAAGAATTGGACAGTTTGAGATTATAGCGAAAAGCTTTTATTTTATCTAAAGCGTTTTAAAGTTCCACCGTATAGATAAGTCAGTCATTTCTATGAGATTTTTTGCTCCCTGATCCCAAGACAAGAAAAAAGCATTGGAATAATATTTATATCTTTATCCCAAAGAACACTGTGATGGTACTTTTGTTTTCAAAGAAAAGCTGCTCTTAAATGCGTAAATTTATTGTTTTACTCAGCTTAAAAGAAATCGATATCTACAATTTTGATCACAATACCAAGAGTCTTTTCCACCATTTATTGATATTTCAACACAAACTTAAGTCGTAAAAAACTCTCAAACTATTTATTTTCCTAAACATAATAACAAATTGATCAATGTGTTATCACACAACGCTTATACTCTTTTCCTATCACAGTTGGATTCAAAATCGTTAAGCACAACAACAAACCATCGCATTATTAATATATACATTCACAACTTGTTCAGGACATTAAAAACTAATATTTCCCTTATTTAATACAGCAGAAAACCCTTAAGTGTTCCCTTCTCTATTGAGAGCTCATCATTTTCGATTCATAAAATCCAAAAAGTATAAACTTGACTGAATGCTTTAATTGTAGCTGCATCCATAATCATAAAAGAAGCTGATTTCTCTAGCACCGTAATTTATAAAATATACCACTATTTCAAAACAGCTTTTGATATAATTTATGCTGTTCTTCGCCTTACATCTTCTTCCAATTAAAGATTTTTTTAACATCAACCAGCTAAAAGCTCTGTAAAAAATAAGAATAAAAGATGACATCAATGACTTTACAAAAATCATCTAAAACAGTGAAAAACACTGGACATCCTCAACAAATTAACAGAAACTATCAAAAATTAAGAAAATGAAAGTGAAAAAATTGCGCAATATAATAAAGCTATTCTAAAACTTTGCATATTATAAAAATAGCTTGCCATAAATAAAAACGGATAGCGCTCTCAATGTAACCACTGTTGGAAAACACAATCCTTAAGCCACCTTATGACGCTGGAAACGACTCAAATCTTCTCGTTCTCCACTAGGAACCAAAGTGCCATAACATGCGGAAAGATATTCTGGTATCAATTCCAACGCTTGAAAACGGTGTTTCTCATAAGGACCAGGCATTGCCAAATTTTTTGTTAAACTGCTTGAAAAACCAAAACGCTGATAAAACGCACAATCACCGACAAGCAAAATAGCGCCATGACCTAGTTTTTTTGCTGTTTCAATTGCATGTTGCATAAGAACAGATCCTATCCCCATACCGGAATATTCTGCTGAGACAGCCAGAGGTCCCAAAAGCAAAGCATATTGTGTTTCGTTTTGTCCTTTATTAAACCGAACATGCCAAAGACGAACACTGCCCACAAGCTCTCCAAGCACATTTTTGACAACAAAGGAAAGCCCACACGCCGCCAACCGACCACGACGTAAAGCTTCTGACGATTTACGCTTACGTCCCTTTCCTAGAGCCAAGTCAAGTAAATGTTCCCGATAAGGTTTATCAGCCTCTTGCTCAGATGCAAGTATAAAAAATGCACCATCTTTTGTCTGAAAATTAATCACATTCATCTTTGTCATACGCCCCACTACACCTTATACTACCACAAAAGAAAAACTCAGATCACATAAGATCGTAAAGGCTCAAAACCATTAAATGCAACAGATGCGTAAGTCGCCGTATAAGCACCAGTTCCATGAATTAATATCTCATCCCCTACCGTGAGGGATAAAGGTAACAGATAAGGTGTTTTTTCATAGAGAACATCCGCCGAATCGCATGTTGGGCCTGCCAAAATACAAGGCTCCATTGCCTTATCGTCATGAGGTGTCTCAATGGGATAGCGAATAGCTTCATCCATAGTCTCAGCAAGACCATTAAATTTTCCCACATCAAGATAAACCCATCGAACATGATCATTGTCTGCTTTTTTAGATATAAGAACAACTTCTGTGCGAATAACACCAGCATTGCCAACCATCCCACGCCCTGGTTCAATGATCGTTTCAGGAATACGATTACCAAAATATTTTTTCAGGGCATCAAAAACAACCGTACCATAAGCTTGTGTTGTAGGAACATCTTTCAAATAACGCGTTGGAAAACCACCACCCATATTAACCAATTTCAACGAAATTCCTTCTTGTTCCAAACGCCGAAAAACTGTAGCCGCATCGGATAAAGCACGCTCCCATGCACTCAAATCTGTCTGCTGAGATCCTACATGAAAGGAAACACCGTGCGCTTGCAAACCTAATTGATGTGCATGACGCAATACATCAACCGCCATAGCAGGAACACAACCAAATTTACGTGATAATGGCCACTCTGCACCTTTTCCATCAGTAAGAACCCGACAAAACACGCGAGATCCTGGAGCAGCACGAGCAATTTTTTCTACCTCTTCAACACAATCAACCGCATAAAGCGAAATACCTAATGCATATGCACGTGCAATATCACGCTCTTTTTTAATCGTATTCCCAAAAGAAATACGCTCTGGCGTTGCCCCCGCTTTTAAAGCCATTTCAATTTCTGCAACAGAAGCCGCATCAAAAGAGGAGCCTAAAGAAGCAAGCAAACTCAAAATCTCAGGAGCTGGATTTGCCTTTATTGCGTAGAAAATACGCGACTGCGGAAGGGCCTTTTCAAAATTTAAATAATTTTCACGAACAACATCAAGATCAACAATTAAGCATGGACCTTCAGAACGATGTGTTGCAAGGAAATCACGAATACGTTGTGTCGCCATCTATCAATTCTCCCAGAAGAGTATACTCTCCCACCCTATGCTTGGACAGCATAGAGCCGCCAATAACCAAAGGACAAAACACACACACAACCGCTCTTTGCACCCTGATTCTTTAATAACCAAGAAGAAAGCAGCATTGTATGCAGCGAAAAACAGCGCGAAAACGCGTTGCTCTAATTTTTCTGCCTTTTTGATTGGAGTTGAGAAAACCACTTCCGCACTGAAGGCAATGAGGTGTGCCTCTATAGTTATCCCAGCATTTGGGCTGGAAGACACCAGAAAGGCCCGCACCGTCGTTGCTTCAAGATGTCCTCACTCTTTCGGTTGGCCGTAAGAATGACTGGAGCGGTTAGTTCCAGGTACCGTACCGGTTAATCTCACCATTTGAGAACCAGCGGACACCCACAGGCACGTGCGACTTTGGGCAAGGCACCATATAGAACCAATTCTTATTTATTTCAATCATTTTTTTAGTTTTAAACATTTTTTAATTTTTAAAGACAAATTGATTGCAAAAAAGCAACACCTCCCTCCAACAGAGAAGCCACCTTAACTCCTTTAACAAAATTGCAACCTTCACGAAAAAACGACATCATTTTGCTCCCAATTCACGATCTTGCCTTTAAAAGAGCCGCTTTGCTTGGCTTCTTCATCCTATCTCCAAATATCACCGATGGAAAGATAATACAAAATCCATTGGGAACCATCATCTTTACGTTTATGAAATCATAAGGGCCAGTACCAGCCTTTTATACACACGCCCCAATGCTGCTCCTACTCTTGCATATAACAGCTCATTAATCGTATGTTACATCTATTCTAAAACTGCTTTTCAAAACACACGCTGCTCACGAAGAACACAATGCCATTGTATTGCAAATTTACGCGCTTGTTTTTAAAAAACATCTCTCAGTGCTTCCAAATCTATCTCACGACAGCGTTCATGAATGGTATAAAGCCATGATGCACCACCATCTTTACCCTTATGAAGATACATAACTGGCATACCATCATACTATTTGCTAGTTCCCAATATTGCGACAACCCTTTCATTGAAACGGTTCAGAAGAGGCATTTTTACTCCTTTCTTAAACAGTTTTTACCCACACGCTCACCATGCTTATAACGTGCAAGGAAATGGTTGTGGTTGATTTAATATAAGAATATTTAAAACAAACAAAATACCACAAGATCAAATATATTGGATTAAAAGAGAGAGCGCTGATTTATATCTCTAAATCAATAGGTTACTTGTAGCACCAAATAAAAAGACCGAGCAAACTGCCCAGCCTTATAAAATACTTTTGCGTTCACCTTGAAAATTCTTCTCTCTTAACAACAGAAAAAAGCAAAAGCTTTAAGCCCTAAAGTATGATACCTTTATGACTCTTGATAAGAATGAATTGCACGCTGCTTTGTTAATTGGAACTGCCTATGCCGTTCGCGAAAACGCTGCCTATCCGCTTCACTCCGCATATCATAACAAGCATCACACGAGACACCCTCCTCATAATGAGGCGATAATTTGCTTTCAGCATTAAGGGGAGAGCGACATGCACGACATAATTCGCGGCCACATTCTTCAAGACCATGTTTAACAGAAACACGTTCATCAAAAACAAAGCATTCGCCCCACCACAAACTCTCTTCTTTTGGCACTGTTTCCAGATATTTAAGAATCCCACCTTTTAAATGATAAACCTGCTCATAACCAAGTTCACGAACATAAGCTGTTGATTTTTCACACCGAATACCGCCTGTACAAAACATAGCAATTTTCTTTTTCTTTTTTAAATCAGCTTCGTGCTTGCGCACCCATTCAGGAAATTCGCGAAATGTTTTAATACGCGGATCAATCGCTCCTTGAAAACTTCCAATCGCATATTCATAATCATTACGCGTATCAATTAAAATCGTTTCTTCATCTTGAATAAGGGCATTCCAATCTTCAGGATCGACATACGTACCAACAGCTTTTAACGGATTAACACCTTCAACCCCCATTGTTACAATCTCTTTTTTCAACCGCACTTTCAAGCGATGAAAAGGCATTTTCGATGCCCAAGAATATTTAATCTCAGGTGTTTGAAATGCTGGTTCAGTTGTAATAAAATTGACTAATGCCTCAATCGCAGCACAAGAACCAGCAACAGTGCCATTAATTCCCTCTTTTGCTAAAAGAAGGGTACCTTTAATACCCTGTGCCTGACATAAATCACGCAAAGGTTTCTGTAATTGATGATAATGCTTCAAATCTGCAAAGCAATAAAGAGCAACGACTTTAAAATTCTTTTCCATAATATTGCCATAACGCGCGTTTCGTTCAATTTCAAGACCTATTCATCTACTCTTTGTATATTGTGCTTAATCAAACTATACTGACCATACCATCTGCATAGAGAAAGAATACCATGTGCCAAAAAATAGAGCACCTTTTATCACTTCTTCAAAGACAAACCGTCATCCCTGTTTTGCTCATTGACAATCTGCAAAACGCCGTGCCCTTAGCACGCGCCCTTGCCAAAGGAGGATTAAAAACAATTGAAGTAACATTGCGAACACAAAATGCACTCGCTGCAATTAAAATAATCACACAAGAAGTGCCTGAACTAACTGTTGGAGCAGGAACAATTCTCAACAGTGCACAATATGAACACGCTGAACGAGCAGGAGCAAAATTCATTATTAGCCCCGGCCTCTCAAACAAATTGATCGATTGTGCAAAAAACAGCGAAGTTCCCCTCCTCCCCGGTGTTGTTACACCAAGTGAATGTATAACAGCACTGGAAAACGGCTATTCACATCTTAAATTTTTCCCCGCTAAAGCAGCTGGTGGTATCACCTTTATGCAAGCTTTAGCATCCCCTTTTCCTGAAATTCAGTTTTGCCCCACAGGCGGTATTACCCAAAAAAATGCCATACAATGGCTTCGACTTCCCAACGTATTTTGCGTAGGTGGTTCTTGGATAGCTCCCCAACCACTTATCGCAGCAAATGATTGGAATGCGATAAGTGCATTAGCACACGCCGCATCACAACTCCTTCCTCAACCAACAAAAGCGCACTCTACAACATAAGATGCGGATGCATTATTGGCACCTTCAACAAGCCCAAAAGCTTCGCACATCCTTGCGCAATCCTTTAGCATTGCCCCCTGAACATACCATGAAACCGCAAATCATCACCTGATCTTCATCAAGATTGATTGTCGATAAACCAGTCGTTTTAAAGAAAACACCACTTTCCAGAAAAGCAGCAGCACAAATTCTTTCAACCAACAAAAGCACGCTCTACAACATAAGATGCGGGTGCATTATTGGCACCTTCAACAAGCCCAAAAGCTTCGCACATCCTTGCGCAATCCTTTAGCATTGCCATGGAACCGCAAATCATCACCCGATCTTCGTCAGGATTGATTTTCGATAAACCAGTCGTTTCAAAGAAAGCACCACTCTCCATGACAGTCGTAATGCGCCCCATATGCTCTGAAGATTCACGCGTGGTCATGGGATAAAATTGTAACTGCTGTGCATACTCACCAATGAGCGGATCATCTTTTAAAGATGCAACAAGATCTTTTGCATAAGCAAGTTCATCCCGCTCACGCGTTGTTTGAATAAGAATCACTTGAGAAAATTTTTCATAAGTTTCAGGATCACGAATAAGGCTTGCAAAAGGAGCAACACCTGTTCCCGTTGAAAGAAGATAAAGGCGCTTTCCAGGAATAAGAGCATCAAGAACCAGTGTTCCGGTAGATTTTTTACGCATGAGAACCGTATCACCAATTTTGATTTTTTGAAGATGTTCAGTTAATGGCCCCCCTGGAACTTTGATCGAAAAAAATTCAAGCTGTTCATCCCAAAATGGACTTGCAATCGAATAAGCGCGATAAATCGGTTTCTCTGCATTTGGCAAACCAATCATAACAAATTCACCTGAACGAAAACGAAAACTTTCTGGACGATTCAGACGAAATTTAAACAAACGGTCTGTATAGTGATAAACTTCCTGGACAGTAAGCGCGAACACATTTTCAGGAATCGGAAAGTTTGATGAACCGCTGTTGATGTTTGACTGAACATTAGGAGCAAACCTATTCATAAACTCTTCCTCATCTCTTTATTGAACATTAAATCTCACGTTCTGAAAATGATATAATGCCTATACAACTATCTGCCAATATTTCTCTTAAAACATAAATCACGCAATGAGCATTTTTTGTCTCAAAACTAACAAAATAAGCATAAAAACACTTAAGAATAAAACAAATGCGCAACATCTTCACTTGCAACTCATAACCAATAATGCGCATTAGCCTCATTACATAAAATTCTTACCTTCAAAGCACCTACAAATGATAACCTCCAACTAATAAAGAACCTTCATGATGAGCACTCACGCAAGTTCTCGCAACAACTTCTTTTAGAATGAGCAGCCTTTAGCAATATACACCTAATCACAAACCACCAGAAAGCAAAAAACTTAATCTTCCTCCCATTATATATCACAGCATTACACACAGAAAAAAACTCTACATATTGCATTAAGAAGAACGCATTTTATGTCAAAAGATTGCTTTCATAAACCATAATTAAGTATAAATTGTTCATGATTTTGTGCATAATAAATACCCTTTGCATCCTCTCCGCATATAACAGGAGCCTATACGCAATAATCATAAAAAACTTCATGCCTCATTGACCAAATGATAGAATTTTAAAAATGGACAAATCCATGAATGATGAAACAAATGTATTATTTCCTTCTACAGCTGTAGCAACCATTGATGTTCGTGCCATTGTTGCTAATTATACAACTTTAGCCAAACAGGTTTTTCCAACAGAATGCTCAGCGGTTGTAAAAGCAAATGCCTATGGATTAGGCGTTGATAAAATCGCTCCTGCACTTTATCAAGCTGGTTGCCGTACTTTTTTTGTCGCCAAAATCGAAGAAGCGCTACAGTTAAAAACCATTTTACCATCAAATATCACGATTGCCTCTCTTAACGGAATTCCACACAATACAGAAGAACTTGTAGCTCAAGAAGGAATTATTCCTGTTCTGAACTCTTGGAATGCAATTGAAAACTGGCAAACACTTTGTCAAAAAAAGGATAAAAAATTTCCTGCAATTGTTCAAATTGATACCAATATGAACCGATTAGGGCTTGATAAAAAAGAATTACAAAAACTCATCAAACAACCTACAATTTTCGAAAAAGCAGAAATAAAATATATTCTCAGTCACCTTGCGAACGGAGAGGATAACACACATTCATCCAATTATACACAATTGGCTACTTTAAAAACCATCCTTGCGCAATTGCCTGCCTGTAAAGTCTCCTTTGCCAACTCTGGAGGTATTTTTCTTGGGAACGATTTTCATTTTGATCTTGTTCGCCCAGGCATTGCACTTTACGGTGTTGATCCCCGTGGAAAACACCCAACACCTCTTAAACCTGTTTTAAAAATTGAAGCCCAAATCACTCAAATCCGCTCTGTTGATGCAGGAGTACCTACCGGCTATGGAGAAACCTTCATTACCCGCAAACCAAGCACTCTTGCAACCATTTCTGTCGGCTATGCTGATGGTTTGCCACGCATTCTTTCAAATAAAGGTGCGGTTTATTTCAATGGACAAAAACTTCCTATTGTTGGACGCATTTCTATGGATTCCATTGTTGTCGACGCTACCGATCTTGATAAAAAACCTCAAAGAAATGATTGGGTAGAACTCATTGGAACACATCAAACACTTGAAAAACTATCCACAGATGCCAATACCATTCCTAATGAAATTCTAACTTCTCTAGGGAACCGTTATCAACGCATTTACATCTAGAACCACTAACGAAATGGTGAAAATACCATCTCAGAAAGTAGCCTTATATGTGCATCAACACTCCCTCCCCAACACTCTATTGATCAATATTGTCGATGAAAATTCTTAAAAGAATAATGGAAGTTATCAATCGGTGGTTTTTAAAAGCATCACCAGTAAACAAAAGCAAGTACAAGCCAAGAGAAAACAATACCACCCAAATGAATAAAAAAAAGCCCGCACAGAATTGTCCGAGCTTTTTTCATCAATGCCAATAAATAAAATTAATACGTGTTCCCCAAGGGTGGACAAGAACAAATAAGTGTTCTGTCTCCCGCAACATTATCAATGCGAGAAACAGGAGGCCAATATTTATTTGCTGGATCAAGAGAGCTATTGGGAAAAGCAGCCTCTTGTCGCGAATAAGGTCGCGCCCAAGCATCATCTACCGTATCGACCAATGTATGCGGTGCATTTACTAACGGATTATTGTCTTTTGGCCAAACACCCTCACCAACTTTCTTAGCTTCTTCAGCAATAGAGAGCAAAGCATCACAGAAACGATCAATCTCTGCTTTTGGCTCTGATTCTGTTGGCTCAATCATTAAAGTCCCAGGAACAGGAAACGACATCGTCGGCGCATGAAACCCATAATCAATGAGGCGTTTTGCAATATCATCAACACTCACCCCATACTGTTCTTTCAACACACGAGTATCCACAATACATTCATGAGCAACACGCCCATGTTTGCCTCGATAAAGAATGGAATAAGCCTGTGAAAGACGTGCAGCAATATAATTAGCATTCAAAATTGCTGTTTGTGTTGCATATTTCAAGCCATCAGCGCCCATCATTCGAATATACATCCATGTAATAACAAGAATAGAGGCACTTCCATAAGGAGCAGCCGAAACTGCATAGGTTGTCCCATCTTGTTCATGGCCTGGTAAAAATGGCTTGAGATGCTCTGCTACTCCAATTGGCCCCACACCAGGACCACCACCATGGGGAATAGCAAATGTTTTATGAAGGTTCATATGACAAACATCTGCTCCAATATCTGCCGGCCGTGCAAGCCCAACGAGTGCATTCAGATTAGCACCATCAAAATAAACTTGCCCCCCATTTTCATGGATAACAGAGCAAATTTCCTTAATACTTTCCTCATAAACACCATGTGTTGAAGGATAGGTGATCATGAGAGCTGCTAACTTGTCTCTATGCAATTGTGCTTTCATTTTGAGATCATCAATATCAACATCACCATCATTCAAGCATTTCACCACAACAACTTCCATACCCGCCATATGAGCAGAAGCTGGATTGGTACCATGTGCTGACGCGGGAATAAGGCAAAGTGTGCGCTGATGTTCTCCACGTGAATGATAATATCGGCGGATTGCCAAAAGTCCTGCATATTCCCCTTGAGCACCAGAGTTTGGCTGGAAAGAAACTTGCGCAAATCCTGTAATTTCACACAACCACGTATTCAGTTGATGAATCATTTCCTGATAACCTACAGCATCCTCTTGGGAAACGAAGGGGTGTATATTGGCTACTGTAGACCAACTCACAGGCATCAACTCAGCTGCCGCATTTAACTTCATCGTACAAGAACCAAGCGGAATCATTGCCCGATCTAATGCCAAATCCTTATCCGACAAACGACGCAAAAAGCGCATCATATCTGTCTCTGAGTGAACCGCGTGAAAAAATGGTTGTGAAAGAAAAGCAGCATCACGCTCTTTACCCAAAAGCCGCGGAGAAACCTGATCAACCAATTGCGCGCCAAAAAGCTGTGCTAAAGCACCAGCATCCTCTTGCGTTGACAATTCATCAAAATTGATCGCAATTGTGTCATCATCAAGAACACGCACAAGGCGTCCACCCATTTTCGCTTGACGCGCAATTTCTTGAGCTCTGCCCTTAACAACAATACTTACACAATCAAAAAAGTATTCCCCTTCACAAGGGACCCCTGCTGCTTTTAAACCAGCAACAAAGCAGCATGTTAAATGATGAATCCGCTGAGCAATTTCTTGTAAGCCTTGTGGACCATGCCAAACAGCATAAGCCGTTGCCATATTTGCCAACAAAGCCTGTGCTGTACAAATGTTCGACGTTGCTTTATCGCGCCGGATATGTTGTTCACGTGTTTGCAATGCTAAACGAAAACCAACACGCCCTTCCGTATCCACTGATTGCCCAACAATCCGCCCTGGAATGAGGCGTGTAAGCGCATCACTTACCGCAAGATAACCAGCATGAGGACCACCAAACCCCATTGGAACCCCATAACGCTGCATAGAACCAACAACAATATCCGCACCCCATTTTGCTGGTGGTTCCATAAGTGTAAGCGCCAAAGGATCTGCAACAACGATCACCAACGCTCCTTTTGCCTTTGCCTCTTTAATGACTTCACTGTAATCATTGAAAGAACCTTTTGTATCTGGCCAGGATAAGACAATTGCAGCTGTCTCAGAACAAATTTCGCTCTTTTCGCTAATATGAAGACCTTGTGTTTCAGCACGCGTTTGCACAACACTCAGAGTCTGAGGATGTAAAAGACTCTGGATAGAAATTTTTGTCTTTTTCTCACGAGTAAAGCGTACAGCCAACGCATTGGCTTCCGCTAAAGCTGTAGCTTCATCAAGAAGTGAAGCAGCTGCAACAGGTAAACCAGTGAGTTCACTAACCAATGTCTGAAAATAAAACAAAAGTTCTAAACGACCTTGGCTAATTTCTGCTTGATAAGGTGTATAAGCAGTATACCAAGCGGGATTTTCAAAAAGATTCCGCAAAATAACGGGAGGGACATATGTTCCATGATACCCCTGCCCAATGAAACTTTTGTGCACATGGTTACGCTCCATCATCTTGGAGAGTTCTTCTAAGGCTTGCCCCTCACTTGCGGCCTTTGGGAGATTAAGCGGACGTCCCAAATGGATAGAGTGCGGAACAGCTTGAGAAACAAGTGTATCAAGGGAATCAAGCTCTAAAACATCAAGCATTTTTTGTGTTTCATCAGAACGAAGCCCAATGTGGCGAGAAAAAAAATGACGCTCTAACATAGCACTCATCCAATCAGTGCTTTATAAGCAGCCTCATCCAGCAACCCTTCAAGTTGCGTTGCATCCCGCAATGTCATTTTCCAGAGCCAACCTTCTTTTTCGGCTTTCTGGTTTACCAGTTCAGGACTATCTGCCAAAGCTTCGTTAACTTCAACCACTTCACCATCAAGAGGTGCATAGACATCTGAAGCCGCTTTTACCGATTCCACAACAGCAGCAGCATCTCCCTTAGAAAGTTCTGTTCCACTTTGCGGCAAATCAACAAAAACCAAATCACCTAACTGCTCTTGAGCATAATTTGTGATTCCAACAGTAACCACTTCTCCTTCAACACTGAGCCATTCGTGATCTTGTGTAAAATAAATTTTAGACATAAAAATTATCCTTTAAAATAACGTTGTTCAACAAAAGGAAGTGAATGGACAGACAATGTAATCTTTTTGCCACGCAACTCCGTAAAGACTTCCGTTCCTTCCATTTTCCAACCAACAGGAACATACCCCATCGCTACAGGACCATCAAAAGAAGGGCCAAAACCGCCTGATGTTACCACCCCAATCTGATTCCCCTCATCATCGAGAAGCACCGCCCCTGCACGAATAGGCTGGCGCGTTTGCGGTTTTAAACCAACACGACAACGAGAAGGCCCTTTCTGAACAGCTTCAAGAAAAGCCTTTGCCCCATAAAACTGCGCTTTTTCTCGAACATTTTTTGGAACAGCCCATGTCAATGCTGCTTCAATGGGCGTAGTATCAGGCGTAATATCATTGCCATGCAAACACAAGCCTGCTTCTAACCGAAGACTGTCGCGTGCAGCAAGACCAACCCACTCAACACGAGAATCGCTCAACAATTTTTCAGCCAATGGGTGTGCGTGTCCTATTGGGAGAGCAATTTCAAAACCATCTTCTCCCGTATAACCAGAACGCGTTATAAACCAATCCTGTTGTGGTTCAAAACCTTGCATAAACAACAGTTCATTACCAGGCAACCCCGCATCCGCCATCACAGCTGCCGCTTGTGGACCTTGGAGAGCAAGCAACACCCTCTCAAGAGCAATGACTTGACACTCAAAACCAACAGCACGCCTCTCAAGTTCAGCAAGATCAGCCTGTGCATTGCCAGCATTCGCGACCAACATAAAACGGCATTCTGCCAAACGGGTAATGATAAGGTCATCAAGAATGCCAGCCTGCTCATTAAGCAAATAATTATAGCGTGATTGACCAATCTTTAACAGTGCTGCATCAACAGGAAGAGCATATGATAAAAATTCAGCGGCTTGTTCCCCCTCAACAGCAATCAATTTCATATGAGAAATATCAAAAAGTCCTGCATGAGCACGCGTATGAAGGTGCTCTTTCATAACCCCAAGCGGATAGGTTAAAGGCATTTGCCAACCGGCAAAAGCGCCAAATTTCGCCCCAGCTTTTTCATGTAACTCATATAAGGGAAGTATTTTTAAAGAAGATGTTTCGAATTCTTTTAACGTGCCCATAATATCTCCAAAGTTGCGCTAACAACCACACAATATGGTCATCTCTGCACCCCTCTGTCTTAAGCCTGAGAGACTCGCGAAAAAAGCTTTCGCTTACACCTTCGGCGCGGGCCTTCCCGACTTTCCAGATCTGCCTTTCTCCTTTTACGGTCCTTAGAGCCTGAGAGATTATGGGCTGTTTTCCCCTTCGGCGGCAGGTGCGAAAGTTTGCAGTCTGCACTCTCCCGCAAAAGAATGAAAGAAGCAATAATGCCCTTTCCGACATATATTGATCTATAAACTATCTTTTTCACACTGTCATCAGCAAAATAACCATAATGCCCTAATTTTAGACTTGCATAGGTTATTTTAAAAGGCTTACAATATGGGGCTTTGAGCATTATAAGATATAGGTGGTTGCAGTCCAGCAAACAAAAAGACCACTTGAGAACACGACTAAAAGGATCAAAAAACAGTATCCTCTCTTGCACGGTCTCATCAGAACTGCCATTTTGATATCTTCTAACAATAAGTACTTAAGGGTATCGAGAGGTATGATCTTAACACATAAGATATGATGTGAACACACAATGAGTGTTGTCTTTTTTACTGCTAAATAGTATCATGGAATGCAGTTATTTATGCACCAAACCTCATAGGACAAAGGTTCAAAATACTCATGAAAGCTGGCAATATCCATTATAATTGCGAAAATGATCTACCAAAACAAATTGCTCTTTTCCCCTTAGAAGGTGCACTTTTACTGCCAGGTGGTTTTTTATCGCTCAACATTTTTGAACCAGAATCTCTCGAAATGGTTGAAGATGTTATGGTCTCCAATCGTTTGTTAGGGATCATTCAACCACTTTCATCGAGCACAGATCACCTCTCCGCACAACTTTACAAAACAGGCTGTATAGGTCGCATCACAAACTACAACGAAACAGGAAATGGGCAGCTTTTCATTATATTGCAGGGAATTTGCCGCTTTACCGTAGAACACGAACTCGTGAATACAAAACCTTATCGCATTGCTGTCATCCAATCAAACATAAAAGACCTACACGAACCAGACGTTTCAGAGAGTATTAATCGAACAAACCTCTTAAACATTGTTGAACAATATCTCACCATACATGAAATAGAATATAATTGGAACAATATCATACAAACACCCACGTCTATATTAGTGAATGCTTTTTCAGCCCTTATCCCCTTTACACCAACAGAAAAACAAGCTCTGCTTGAAGCTCCAGATATTGGAAGCCGTGCCCAAACTCTTCTTGCTTTAACGGAACGCTCACTAATGAAGCAAACAGGGATGCATCACCAGTTAAACTAGTGAACCTTAAAACATGAAAAAAAAGATCACCGATCCTAAAATGCTTGAATTGCTCGTCTGCCCAATCACGGGGGGAACGCTCTCTTTGAACCGAAAAACACAAGAATTAATTTCACTCAGAGCAAAACTCGCTTATCCTATTCGCGACGGCATTCCCATTATGCTTGCCTCTGAAGCCCGTCCTTTGCAGGAAAATGAAAAAGTAATACAATAAAAATTTTCTTAATTCGCCTTTTTTAGTGAACTGTTATAAAATCATTTCACCATAAAGAAATATCTTTTGTTTACGCAATGTTTCAATAAATATTAGCCTATTTCAGAAATAGTGTTTCTGTAACAGACCAGCACCACCATTCCATTTACCTCAATGTGTCGCTGCTCTTGCATTTGAGAGCGTTGATGTGTGTGTGTGAGATTTACTCCTTTCTCAAATGTTTTTTGATTCTGAATGTGAAGATTCACCCCCATTCTTTATACGGAAGAGAAGGTAAAAAATAATAAAATCATAGGAGTTACAACACACAATATAACAACCAAGAATGATTACATGAATGCACTTATGGCGCTACTTTATGGAATGAGAAATTATATTCAAATCGATCGCAAAACAAGAAAGGTCATCGATGACTTTGTTGCCTCTATCATGCCTAAAAGGAAAGGATCACAATAACTCAAAATGCGAGAGTAACATTGGCAGCAAATCATTTATAATGGATATGACTATAAAGCATTTCTTAATTTTATTCCCATCTTGATTTTGAAAATTTATACGTCGTCAATCAAGCATAATTGGCAAAAAAATGAAGAGACCCAAGCAACATTTTAATAACAAAGTATTTAATTGCCATGATTGTACTTTCGCAAAGTTCCACGCATTGAGATCAATGAGATCAATAGATCTCTATCGTCTTAAAAAAAATTGGACTAGAGAAGCAGTGCCAAAAAACCAAATGAGTACTAAAGATGGTCTCAAACACCGTATCAAAACCACCAGTATGCATGGTGTTTTTGAAAACAGCAAACCACTAAAAAGAGATCTAGAAAATATCTCAAAGACCATGAAAGCTCATTCCATTCGCCTCTTTTAAAAGTCAAATTGCCTATTTAAAAACCGAATTGAAAGTCTTTCAGCCTCTCAAAATTTCCTGAACGCTCACCCAAAAAAACATAATCTTAAGGACAACGCTTCTATTGGCGCCAAAATGGCACCAACAAGAGCGATGAAAATAAAAATGGAAAAAGCTTAAAGCCTCATAGAAGACTTCTAGGACCAGTACATAAAACCATGCGTTAAAAATCTAAACCGTCACCTTTTAAAACCAAAATCATTAAAGCATTCATGACTTTCATAAATCAAAACGACATCTATACTTAGACTTACTTTCTTTTTTCCATTCGATTGCTCAAATATTTTAAAAGCGCCTTTTATGCGCTCCTGAAAATGTCTTGCTATGCAAGATCTTTGAAGGTGCCATTATAGCTTTGTGCCAACGGTTTTTTTGATCAAAAAAGATAGAGAGAAAATGAATTTAAATCCTATCAAAACAGTGATCCTGCATTACAACGGTCGCACTTTAATTTGAGAAAAACCAACAAGCCAACTTGGCTTAATTCTGATTGACGCTTTAAGACAATTGCCCTACGAATAAGCCTGTAGTTTTGGTCGTATACGCAGCCGATCAATAGGATCTGGAAGCACAAAACACTCGAACATGAAAATAAACCCGCTTGGCGGGTATCCCGGAATACCAATGCGAGGGCGCTCGCATCCAGCGGGGGGGGGCTAAAGTGCAAGCTAAAAATCCACATTTTAATGACATTTCTGTAGGCAAAAAAATTCGCCTTAGAAGAAACATCATGGGGCTTTCTCAAAAACAATTAGGCAGCCACTTAAGGGTAACTTTCCAACAAATCCAAAAATATGAAAAAGGATTGAATCGCATAAGTGCGGGACGTTTACAGGAAATTGCTGATATATTGGATGTTCCAATTTCCTTCTTTTACGCTGATATCTCAAAAAAAGAAGATGCTGCATACCATCATGATGAAGAAATATCGAGCAAAGAGGAATACCAACTTTTGAAAGGTTTTAGAGTGCTTAAACCCGAAAAACAAAAGGCAATCTTGCGATTGATTTATGATTAGTTTGAAAGCACCTCCTTATTTTCAATAATTTTACAGCCGCATAAAAAGAACAAAACAAGCCATTTTCTAGAGCAAGGATGCCATGAGATCCTCCCCAAAGCTTATCTTACCCCCAAGAATCAAGATTTGTTAATTTCTTCATTAAACATAGTTTCGTAATCATGATTTCGGTAAGCACTTCTTAAATGAACGGCTTTATAATATGAAAAAACTTTATTAAATAAGAGTGAGAAAGAACTACAAGGTAAAAAGCAGGAATAACACTGTAAAAAATCACATGAGTAATTTTCACTGAATCTAAATAATAAAAAATATTTATCGTGAAAATAGAATAAAAATTTTTACCAGCGTAAGCAATGCGTGATGCAATCATCGTAAAACTCAAACATCTCAAGGGAAACAATTGACAGAAGATAAGCACTTCTCTAGATTGGAGCGCTGTCAAGAAGATGTTCATACAGCTTGGCATAAAATATTCAAGCTTTCTTAACGCTTAAAGGCCAAGAGGATGGTCCATTCAAAAATGAACCGACTCGTACTATTTGTAGGTCAAAATTGGTGTACACAAAAATTAGACCTCTAAAACCAACAATATGATTTAATATTCCTGGACAACTCACCCTCTCATAGGGTTCGCCTAGGGAAAAAAATGGAGAAGGACAGGAGTATGAAAAATGAGTTTTAAAATTGCAGTTGTTGGCGCAACCGGAAATGTTGGTCGTGAAATGTTAACAATTCTAGAAGAGCGTGGTTTTCCAGCTCACGAAGTGGTTCCTTTGGCATCACGGCGTTCATTAGGGCAGACCGTTTCTTATGGTGAGAAAACTTTAAAAGTAAAAGCACTTGATACCTACGATTTTTCTGACACAGACCTTTGTCTGATGTCTGCTGGGGGGAGTATTTCCAAAGAATATGCCCCTAAAATCGGTGCTGCCGGCTGTGTGGTGATCGACAACTCATCCACTTGGCGTTATGATACCAATATCCCGTTGATTGTCCCCGAAGTTAATGCTGAAGCCATTGGTGCATTTTCCAAGCGCAATATTATAGCTAATCCCAATTGTTCAACAATTCAACTTGTCTTAGCTTTAAAACCTCTCCACGATGCTGCAATCATTAAGCGCGTTGTTGTATCCACTTATCAATCGGTTTCCGGAGCCGGTAAAGAAGGAATGGATGAGCTCTTTGAACAATCACGAGCGGTCTTTGTTGCCGATCCAATCACATCAAAAAAGTTCACCAAACGTATTGCTTTTAATGTCATTCCCCATATCGACGTTTTCATGGAAGATGGCTACACAAAAGAAGAATGGAAAATGACGGTTGAGACGAAGAAAATTCTTGACCCTAAGATCAAATTAACAGCCACCGCTGTTCGGGTGCCTGTTTTTATTGGTCATGCTGAAGCTGTTCATGTTGAATTCGAAAAACCACTAAGCGCCCATGAAGCGCAAACCATTCTGCGTGATGCACCCGGATGCCAGCTTATTGATAAACACGAAGATAGCGGCTATATAACGCCCTATGAATGCACTGGAGAAGATGACACCTTTATTAGCCGTGTTCGCGAAGATATCACCGTTGAAAATGGTCTAGCATTCTGGATTGTTGCTGACAATTTAAGAAAAGGTGCAGCATTGAATGCAATTCAAATTGCTGAATTGCTCATTTCTCGTAATTTGATAAGACCTAAGGCAGCGGCCTAAACAAAAAGGACAGCATGAAGCAAAGAATGCCTCATGCTGCTGTGCTTTTTCCTATCCTCTCAAGAACAGTGCGTTTTTTCATAATGAATCCCGTGAAAATGGGTGTATGCTCGTTTCTTTATGGAGCAGGATATGTCACGATGCGATAGCGCGTTTCATTGCGTTCAAAGTTTTTAAAATTGACGTCATCTGGAAAAAAAGGATTATAAGCGGTCACGTGTTTTACAGATACACCGTGTGCTTTCGATGATGGATTCAAAATTGTTCTTTCATCTCTTTTTTTTACGCCTGTTGAATCAATAATCATATCTTTTCTGTACAGTTTTTGCATATTTTTTCGTGTTTTTTGCGGTACCGTCATAGCTTTATAATCAGAAATAACCCGCTTTAGTTTTCCCTGTTGTGCTTTTATCACAGAGTGTGGCTTTGCACGCGTATGCACAAAAGCAATTGTAGAAACGTTGTTGACATTTAAATAATGCGCAGATGCCCAACCAGCCTTTCCATTATAGGAAAGTGAGCACCAAGTCTTATTGGAAAGACAGCCATTAATTTGCACTTTTGCTCCAGTTGGAACTTTTGCGATAGCTTTATAAGTGGTAGCTGGACCTGTGCGTAAAATCACATGACCTGTTGCTACACGAGCAACTGTTCCAGCAGCCGCACTAGGAACAAACATTCCAAGCCCTAATCCAGCAAAAAGCAATAAAATCCCAAAAAGCAATAAAATCATTGCTGTTGATAAAAAATTTTTCCTTAACATTCTCTCTTATTCCTCTCCTATAGTGTAAGAAGCGCAATATTTGCCTTTGCAAAAATTTTCTGCGTTTCAATAAAGTGGTGATCAATTCCTTGTCGTCTTCAAAGACCCACCATATTCAGAGAAAAGCTCTCTTACTTTGTTCCCTACTGCCCTATACATACGAACTATTTTTCTGATTGTAGTATCCATCCCATGAATTGACTGCTTTCAAGGACGTAATCTGATAGCCCGTACAAAAAGCCAATCGTCACTTAAAGAAGTTTTGAAAGAGCCATTGGTTCCCCAAAAAATTCTTGTAACAGAAGAATCTCTTAAATTTGCAAGAAGGGCTTTCCGCTCATGCATGTTGTTTGCCCCAAAATGCTTATAGTATAGAAAAAATATTATATTTCGAATAAAAATGATTGAATCTTCTATGAAGCTTTTATACTGTTAAGGCTTCTAGAAATAGTGCAGAGTATATTGAATCTTTCCTCATAAAAGCTCTTGCAAAAGAAAAAGAAAGACACCACCACATGACATTACAGAAATTATCTTGGAATTCCTCTATCGGATTACTCTTTTTTCTCTTTGCATTTTTCTTGTCCGCCACCTTTTCCATGGCAGAAGACAAATCAAAAATAAAACTTGGTGTTATGGAAGGACATGAAGCAACTATTTGGAAAGTTGCCGTTGAGCAAGCTAAAAAAACAGGTTTGGATATTGAACTCGTTTATTTTTCTGATTACGCTCTCCCTAATGACGCTGTTAATTCAGGAGACATTGATGCAAATTCTTTCCAGCACACCCCTTATCTTAACAGTCAAATGGAACAACGAGGCTACAAACTTTCAATTGCTGGATACACATTTATTGCCCCGATAGGTGTCTATTCACATAAAATAAAGGATATAAAAGAACTACAGGATGGAGCAAGTATTGGCATCCCTAATGATCCATCCAATGGTGGAAGAGCCTTGCTTCTTCTCAATTCTTTAGGCCTCATTAAACTAAAAGATCCTCACGATATTCTCGCATCCCCACTTGATATCATTGAAAATCCTAAGAACTTAAAAATTCGTGAATTGGATGCTGGTATTTTAGGACGTGCAATCGATGATTTTGATATTGCAATTATAAATACAAACTGGGCTTTGGTCTCGGGATTAAACTTAAATAAAGATGCCATCGCATGGGAAAAAGCAGAAAATAATCCTTATAATAACATTATTGTTGTGCGCACCACTGACAAGGATGAGCCATGGGTTAAAAAATTGGTTGCTGCCTACAATAGCGAACCTGTCCGTGCAAAAATCAAAGAAGTTTTTGGCGTAGCAGCGCAAATATCGTGGTAATTGCGCTATGGAAAATCCCGCTCTTATTTCTTTAAAAAACGTTAGTTGCCATTTTGGAAAAAAAGCGGGAGTTCCAGCAATAGATCAATTATCTCTTGATATCCATGCCGGTGAAATTCTTGGTGTTATCGGACGCAGCGGTGCAGGAAAATCGACACTGATGCGCTGTTTAAATGGATTAAAACGTATTGATGCAGGAGCACTTTTTTTTGAAAATGTAAATATTTCAAATCTGTCAGAAACAGAATGGGCACCTTATCGTCAACGCATTGGTATGATTTTTCAACATTTCAATCTTTTATCATCGCAAAAAGTCATTGAGAACATTGCATTACCCCTTAAACTAGCTGGTATAAACAAAAAACAACGCCGTCAACGTGCTTTTGAACTCATTGAATTGGTAGGATTATGTGGTAAAGAATATTGCTATCCCGTAGAACTTTCAGGAGGCCAAAAACAGCGTGTTGGTATTGCACGCTCTCTAGCAGCTAATCCCAAAATATTATTATCAGATGAAGCAACCTCTGCTCTTGATCCTGAAACAACACAATCTATTCTGGAGCTTCTTGCTGATATTAATAGGCGTCTCAATCTTACCATTGTACTCATCACCCATGAAATGGAAGTTGTGCGTGCTATTGCCCATCGCGTTGTTGTTCTCAATAAAGGACGCATTGTGGAAGAAGGACGTGTGAAAGATATTTTTACCTCACCGCAAGAAGATACAACCATTGCCATGCTCAAACTTGTGACACCACAACTTCCTGAAAAATTTGCAAAAAACCTTAAACTCACAGGTCAAGAAGCTGTTATTGAGATTAATATTGCAGGTGAAATTGCTCAACAGCCTTTTCTTCATCTTCTTGAAGATGAAACAGGTTTAAGAGCACGTATTTTACATGGTGGCATTGATACAGTTCAAAGTGAAACCATTGGGCGCTTATTTCTCAGTCTTCCCGCAAAAAACGAAGTGGCTTTGCAAAAAGCTGTCAAATGGTTGACCGAAAAAAGTCGATATTGCGAGGTTTTAGGCTATGTTTAATGTCCTTTTTCATGAACTTCCCAGAGCCATTTTTGATACATTGTTGATGGCAATGAGCGCTTCTTTGATGGCACTTATTGTAGGACTCCCACTAGGACTGCTGCTCTATACCACCGCACATGGAGGAATTTTTGCATCACGTCTTATAAACCGACCTCTAAGCATTCTTATTGATAGTCTTCGCGCCATCCCTTTTATTATTCTTGCATTTTACCTTCTTCCCATCACCCGTACGGTTGTAGGAAGCGGTGTAGGAATACCCTCAGTGATTTTTGTCCTCACCATTTCAGCCATTCCTTTTTATGCACGCATGGCAGAACTCTCTTTTAAAACGGTTGAGAATGGCTTGATTGAAGCCATCCGTTCTATGGGAGCAAGCCGTCTTCAAATTATCAGGTATGTTCTTATTCCTGAAGCACTCCCTAGTCTAATCACGGGGTTTACTGTCATGATCATTTCTCTTATCGGCGCCACTTCACTTGCTGGATATCTCGGTGGAGGTGGTTTGGGAGATATGGCGATCCGTTATGGTTATCAGCGTTATAATACCTCGATTATGACAATAGTCATTCTTCTTTTGATCATTCTTAATGTTATTATCCAATGGACTTCTGATAAAATTGTGCAAAAACTTGATAAAACAAAGCATTGAAACAATTTAGGAATTTGCGTCCTTCTCTCCAACCATAGCAACAATCAGCCATTGAGCAGTAAGAGCTGGTTTTTTTAACTGTTCAATTTCCACTGTCGCTTCATAATAAAAAACAACGCGACCAGAAGGACGAATCTCAGCATCATTTAAAACAAAACGAGCACGCACCCGTGCACCTGTTTTCACCGGACTCATAAAACGCACTTTATCAAAACCATAATTAATCCCCATTGTTGCACCTTCCAACTCTGGAAGAGCCTCATAAGCGAGTGTAGACAAAAGTGATAATGTTAAAAAACCATGAGCGATAGTACCACCAAAAGGTGTTTTTTTTGCCTTTTCCTCATCTACGTGGATCCATTGATGATCATCTGTTGCGCATGCAAATTGATTAATCATATCTTGTGTAACAAGACGCCACTGCGACAAACCCATTTCTTTCCCAATAAAGCCTGCTATATCTTGTACTGCTATTTTTTGCGGCATAATGCTATTCCTGTTTTATTTGCTAAAAACACCCCACCCCTCTTGCTTTTATAAAACCCATTGATTAGAGCATCAATAATAAAAGATTAATAATCTCAAAAGCAAATGCAGCTTATGAATAGGAAAGTATCTTTTTAGCAGCATAATTTTCAAATGGAAAAAAATAATGGCAAGCAATGTGAGCCTAACAGGTTTAGCGCGTGATTTGAAGAAGTACGCAGAAAACCACCACCCCATCCGTATTGGACTAGTTGGCTGTGGTGAAATGGGAACAGATTTGCTGTCAAGCATTGCACATATGAACGGCATAAAGGTTGCAGCCGTTGCTACTCGAACACCATCACGTGTTTTTGATGCTGCCATATTAGCCTATGGCGAAGCTGGGCATGTGCGTGAAGTTGAAAATGCCAACGCCCTAACCCAAACTATTGAAAAAGGTTTAATTGCTGCCACAGACGATATTGACCTTATTTTGCACCATGAACAAATTGATATTATCGTTGATGCAACAGGCTATCCTGAAGCTGGTGCAGAAATTGGTTTCAAAACATTTGCAAACAACAAACATCTTGTCACAATGAATGTTGAAACAGATGTTACGATTGGCGCTTATCTAAAACATGAAGCGGAGAAACGAGGCCTCATTTATACACTTGGCGCAGGCGACGAACCCGCTTCTTGTATGGAACTCATTGAATTTGTCTCAGCGCTTGGGCATAAAATTGTTGCAGCGGGTAAAGGCAAAAACAATCCACTTGTTTTTGACGCTACACCTGATACTTACGAAGAAGAAGCATTGCAACGCAATATGAATGTTCGCATGCTTGTTGAATTTATTGATGGTTCCAAAACAATGGTTGAAATGGCTGCAATTGCCAACGCAACGGGGCTCCTTCCCGACTGCCCAGGAATGCATGGTCCACAAGCTTCCCTCCAAGATTTAAGCAAAGTACTCATTCCAAAACAGGATGGCGGTATTTTAAACAGTTATGGTGTTGTGGATTATTCGATAGGTCAAGGAGTTTCTCCAGGCGTTTTTGTGATTACAGAAATAACGCATCCGCGTTTACGTGAACGTATGGAGGATTTAAAAATTGGTCAAGGACCCTATTTCACTTTTCATCGTCCCTATCATTTAACCGCAATGGAAGTTCCGTTAACCTGTGCGCGTATCATGCTTTATGGTAAGAAAGATATGGTGCCACTTAGCACTCCAGTAGCAGAAGTTTGTGCTGTTGCTAAAAAAGATTTACACCCTGGTGATCAACTAGATTTTATTGGTCTTTACAGTTATCGCGCTTGGATAATGAGCACTTCAGAAGCAAAGGCACACCATGCTATCCCTTGCGGTCTTCTAGAAAATGCAAGAGTCACAGCTGAAATTAAAAAAAATGAACTTATTACACGACACAACGTCGCTATTCGAGAAGACAAATGGATTGCACGCCTTCGTGCTCAACAAGATCTTTTACTTAATTGTAGCAAAATGCCTCCCCATGCATGAGTATTTTCTTATGATTTCTTCAAAAAAAACAATCAAAAGCTGTTCAGATAATACCAATTGCCTTCAACCCCAATGATCTTCAACATTGTAAGCCCCCTCTCCAATAGAACATAAGCTACTTCAGATATTCCTTCTTTAACAAAGGAGTATAATAATGAGCAAACCTAACCAATGGAATAAAGGAATCTATAAGACTTAAATTGCTACCCCTATAAGCGATATAATAGCAGCAAAAAATTCACCCTTTGCCCAAAAGAAAAGTGTTGTAACAATACCAACAGCGCCCCAAAATGCTGAAAACAAACTCATACTTACTTTTTCAACTTTTCCATAAAAGGCTCCACTTTTTTCTCCAGCACTGTAACTTGGAACACGGATAACAGCCATATCCATTGCTTCAATAATTGCATTTTCCCCTTCTACCACTATTACAACAGGTGTATTATCTTGAAATACACCTTTCACGGCATTTGCCTTAAGACCTACGGTTTGCGTAAAACAAAGAATAACGGCTGTAAAAACACATAAATACACACGATTTTTAAATATCTTAAACATATCTTTCTTTTCCCCTCTCTTCTTCACTGAATAAAGTGAAAAATATTCATATATAACACAATATGATATGCAAATTATATATATAATACATTATGAATTATATGTAAATATGCACAAACACCATAATTCAAACTTATAAAAAATAGTAAATCTAAGATAAAAACGACAAATCATTAAGAAATATAACAGAAAAATATGTTCTTGAAATTCCAGCTTAAGACAATTTATTTGAAAATCAGATTACCATAAAAATCGAAATTGATAAAACAATTAAATATTATAGACCTAAACCCATATTATTAAAAATTTTACCCAACAAAAATAAACACTATCGCAAACCCTTACCGTATCATCATAGCCAAAAGCTTTAAGAACATTTGTTTGAGCCCAAGAATAAATGATACGTTATCAAGCAATTTTAGATGAAAGTCGCAAATAAAAGAACTAAAATATTTTTTTTATTTCATTTTTATTAAAATAAAAAGAATATATTCTTTAAATAATAAATTGACTTATAAGATTAATTGATCGTTTTTCATATTAAATGAGAGCCCCGAATATAGGAAGTTTTCTCATTTCAAACTTTTTTATACTGAATCAAGCAAAATCATTCACTTACACATCACAAACGGGATTGGCGCGTGGGTAAAAACTATAGCAGAAAGGAGTGCCTCTCATGAACGCTCTCAAATGCAAGAGCAGTCGCAACATTGGCAGCTAGCAAATAGTATGATGATGCTCACTTGCAAAAAAACGTGTAATTGCCTCTTCACCGCATGAATACCAACCAAGTTTCCCTCAAATTATCCCACTCATTACATCAATTTCCATCATGAATACAAAAATTACGTGCAAGTTGTTAAAAGTCGTTTGATGAAGCAAATATTTCCACTATCTTGACATATTCATACATACGCCTTCAACATGCTAAGACCTTGATGAAAAATCAAAGTCAGTAATAACTATGCTCCTCGCCTCAACAGCCACCCCTTTTTTATCTTCATACCAGTAGCAATAGGAATACGCATATCTCCGTCTAAATTTGCCTTCTTAACAGAGAGAAGAAGATTTATTTTGAATTTCATAATCGAAATATTTGATCATCCCTAGAAATTAGAAACAAGAGCACTTACTAGAAAATCTCACAAAATACGCTTAATCCTTAAATACTGAGAACACAGCATTGCATCAAAAATTCAGATAATTTTTCAATGACATCGTACCGTTTTTAACAAAGCTCTTTTTTCTGTCGTATACATATTTGATGTGCAAACGCTCTTAATTTGCGTTTTTCTAATATATAGATTAAAATTAATAAAATGACTCTACCATTTTGACCTCTCTGCTTCTCTTAACTTGTTTGGGCAATAAATCATGACATCGGACACGCCTTTCCTTGCTCTTTTGCCCTTAGGCGCACACGAGTATCACGGAAATCATCTTCCCTTTGAAACTGACTGGATTATTGCTGAAGCTTTTGCAAAAGAACTCACGTTACAAATGAACAAACAATTCCCTATCGCGCTCTTACCGGTTGAAAAAATTGGCTATTCGGTAGAACATATGGATGTTACAGGCACACAAACGCTCACCTTTTCTGACGCCATAGAACGGTGGATAAACATTGGTGAAGACTGCTATCGTAAAGGTATCAAGCGTTTTCTTCTTCTTAACGCCCACGGAGGCAATTCACCTTTAATGAGCATTGTTATCACCGAATTACGAAGGCGTTTTTCAATGCTCGCGGTAGCGACAAGCTGGAGTCGTTTTGGCCTACCACAAGATTTAATGAAGCCGTCTCAATATCATCTTGATATCCATGGAGGATTTATCGAAACCTCCTTAATGCTTTATTTAGCACCAGAAAAAGTGCATATGGAGAAGGCAGAGAATTTCCATAATAAGCAAGCTGATATGATTGCCAATTATCGATATTTACGCGCCTATGGTCCTCATGCCTTTGGATGGATAATGCGTGATCTTAACACACAAGGAGCAGCAGGCAATGCAAGCAAAGCAACAGCTCAAGCAGGTGAAGCAATTTTTTCTCATGTTCTTTGTGGGCTTCGTGATTTACTTAACGACATCAATCAATTTGAAATAAACGCATTACGATAAAAGGCGTGAACCATGGAAAAGACACAAAATACGCTCGACAAAATACCCGTTACGGTTCTCACAGGCTATCTTGGATCAGGAAAAACCACTCTTCTCAATCGCATTCTCAGTGAAGATCATGGCAAACGTTACGCAGTCATTGTCAATGAATTTGGTGAAATTGGTATCGATAATGACCTCATCGTTGAATCAGACGAAGAAATTTATGAAATGAATAATGGCTGTGTTTGTTGCACCGTACGCGGCGATCTTATTCGTATTTTGGAAAGCCTGATACAACGCTCTCATCGATTTGATGCCATCATTATAGAAACAACAGGACTTGCTGATCCCGTTCCCGTTGCACAAACTTTTTTCATGGACGATACTGTCCATGAAAAGACTACTCTCGACAGTATCATCGCCATCGTTGATGCAAAACATTTCCCGTTCCAACTAAAAAAAAGCCGTGAAGCTGAAGAGCAAATTGCCTTCTCTGATATCATTCTATTAAACAAGATTGATCTTGTCAGTGCAGAAGAACGTGCTCATACTGAATCGCTCATTCTTGCAATTAATCCCAGAGCCATAATTTATGCAACAGAGCGCGCTAACACCTCTCTTGATAAACTCCTCAATCGTGGTTCATTTGACCTACAACGCGCTTTAGAGAATGATCACCATTTTCTCGACTACCAGCATTCAGACCATGTATGTGGTCCCGATTGTAATCATGATCATGAACATCACCACACATCTACCATTCATGACATTACAATAACTTCTGTGAGTTTAAAAACGGGGCCTCTTCAACCAGAAAAGTTTTTTCCATGGATACAACAGGTTACGCAGCAACAAGGTCCTGATATTTTGCGTTTAAAGGGGATTATCGCATTTCAAGGAGACAATGATCGTTATGTCATTCAAGGCATACACATGATCCTTGAGGGACAGCATCAACGCCCATGGCGTGAAGATGAAAAACGTGAAAGCAAACTTGTTTTTATTGGCCGCACCCTTGATCCAGAAAAACTTAAAACTGGTTTTGAAAATTGCGCATAAGTGTGTCACAATGCCAAGCATTACCCATTACAATCTCCAAAGTTATTGCCTTTCCTGTGGTTTTATTGACAATAAACCAGCTTTTGTTTCTGTTGAAGGTTTCATTGTTTTTTTAAATCCAGCCCCACAAACCATTGAAGTCCATCAAGGAATAATTTCTAGCCATTTTTCTCATGATAACACAGCCATCATTACAGGTGGAGAAGATGGAAGGGTCTGTCAAACAACAGCAGATGGTTGTACGCAAGTGCTAGGTATACAAAAAGGCAAATGGATAAGCAACGTTGCTTTTGGACCACAAAAAGTTTTTGCCTTCTCCTCCTCACGTTTAACATCGGCAAATATCGGCAAAGGACTGCAAGAGCTTATGCATGAACGCAGTGTGGAAGGCCTTGCTTTCGCCCCAAAGGGTTTACGACTTGCCGTTGCCCATTACAATGGCGTTACCCTTCATTGGTTATCAACGCAGGCATCTCCCACCACATTGGTTTGGAAAGGAGCCCATTGCGGCGTCACCTTCTCACCAGACAACCGCTATGTCATTTCTACTATGCAAGAGAATGCCCTCCATGGTTGGCGTCTTGCAGATAATCAACATTTACGCATGAGTGGCTATCCAAGCAAAGTCAAAAGCTGGTCTTGGAGCTCAAAAGGAAAATGGTTAGCGACATCGGGCGCATCAGCTGCAATTATTTGGCCTTTTCATACAAAAGATGGCCCCATGGGTAAAACACCATTGGAACTCGGTACACGCGCAAATGCACTTGTCAGCACTATCTCATGCCACCCAAATGAAGAAATTGTAGCGATAGGCTTTAATGATGGAATGATTTTATACGCGCATTTTCGCGATGGAAAAGAAATCCTTCTCAAGAATTGTGGGAAAAGCGCCATTTCAGCGCTAAACTGGGATCAGATGGGACACAACTTAGCTTTCGGTAGTGAAAGTGGTGAATGTGGAATTATAAACATCATTCCCTGAAAAAACACCAATAAAAACAACCGCAATTTGAAGACAGTAGGATAACTTTTCAGAGATGATTTTACATCAAAACCCGATCCGCTTCTAAAGAAAAACCAAACACACCAAATTGCAAACATCCCAAAAATGACAAACCATTTGTTCCCAAAAACTCTGGAAACAACAGTTGGCCACTATGGTAATATCCACACATTCATTTCTAACACCAGAAGAATGAAATGCAGAGCTGTGGCTTAAATTTCTTTGGCAATATTCGAGAAAAATCTCATAATACTTGAAAACAACTTAATAAAAAATTCGTAACACTGTTTTTCGAGAAAGCGCTCGAAAAAACATCACATATTATTCTAATCTCAACGCGTAAAATCACTTTTTCAAACCTTCCAGTTATCAGTTCTTTCTTTTCCCAGCACGATCATCTAGGGCATCAATACCTGCTATACGCTCGCTTTAATATCTTCTTGCGCTACCGTAGAAGACATTGATTTATAAAAATAATTCACCTTTCCTAAAACTTGAATGAAAGCCCACATACAATAAGATTTAGGATTTTCGTATTTCAAACCCTTTTATGTTGAATCATAAAAATGGCACGCTTGCACGCCACTATTAGGATTAAGGTATGAATAAAAATCGTTTTAGAGAAAACTAAATATACTTCTCATGAACCATCTTAATGCAAGAGAGCAGACGCAACATTCAGAGCTAAAAATAATGATAGTGCCAACTTATGCAACGAAAATAATGCATTGAACTCTACCTTTTTCAAAATCTGCATTAGCACCCCCAACTTACAAAAAAGAAAAAAACACGACTGTAAAAACATATTTTTTAAAAAATATTTTCATCATAATTTTATCTCGCACTTCCTTTTCTCTTTCTTAAAATATGAGAAGTGCTCAAAAATAACCAAATGAACATTTTAAAAAATAAAACGAAGCTGCATTTCTTGTTTATCTTACTGTACATAAACAGTACAATGTATTTTGTATTTTTATAAAGCAAAATTCACCAAGAAAAGCGCCTACTAAAAACGGTCTTGATCCGCTTATAGTGATAAAAAATATCAATGACGAACACTATCTTGAAACATTACTCCATTCATATAAAGCATTCCTCATTCAAAATCTTACAAAGATAAAGGTGAAATTGCTAATCCATACCACATTATTATCGCTAAAATCTCCGGAAACTTCGCTTCAACCATAAAAGAAAACAGCACGGTTATTAAGCGTTTTGAAATCATAAAAAAGAAAATACAATAATATTGTAACCTTTTTTATCAAGAAACCAAATAACCATTTTGATAAAAAAATAGATTTGAATAAATTAAAAGGCAGCGGAATACGCTGCCTTTTGTGAAAAAATGCATATCATACTTTGTCAAAAGCGGTAGCGTAAACCTCCAGAGAAACTCGTTCCTGAGAAACCAGCTTTGCTAAGCCGCTGCTGATAGGTCGCATCTCCATAAAGTACAAACTTAGGAGATAATTGCGCATTAAAGCCCAGTCCAGCTTCTAGAGAAGAACCAAACGCACCTAACTGGAAACTATCTCCCAAATGCACAAATTGCTTTTCTCCAAAGCCACGTGTAATATGAAGCTTGCCATTCAAAGAAACAACGCGCCCCTCTTTAGAGACAGGAAGAGTTTTGGTTAAACGCCCACCAACACGCATCACCCATTGCTCTGGTTTTCCCATCTCAATGTCAAAACCATCAATATCAGATGCCTTATCAAAGCGTAAATTCTGATAAATAACCTGAATTTGCGGATCAAAAACAAGACAATTATGCCCTATCTTAAACGCCTTACCAGCTGTCAATGAAGCACTCAAAGGATTGCTTTTTAATGTTGCCGTCTTGCCTCTTGCAAGGGTGGAAACATCACCTTTCAACAGACCATAGGAGAAAAGACCATTGACATAAAAGCCTGCATCATGCTGCATGCCGCCATACGCTGTCACTGACCATTTATCAAACTTACTCTTTTGGCTTTGTTCAACATCCACAGGTTGCAAAGAAAGTTTTCCATAAGTTCCCATAACCCCAAAGGATGTGGCATGATGTGCACCCTCAATTGTTTTTAACAAAAGGTCTGCCTCTACAGCATTATAATTAAAATCGCCTCCGTAACCATATTCAAGTGCTGAGAGATCTGAGGCATAATGATGACTTCCACCATAACTGCGCACAAAAAAAGCAGGGTTTTCATGAACTTCCACCATTCCACTGGAAGTGGTCCGCATAGACTCCAACCGCTTGTTTTGATTGTTAACATCCATCAAACCAGCATGAAACAAAGCATTTGGCAAAAGCAGATAACTCGGAACCTGCGGAACAACCGCACTAACCATCACCTCAGGATCAAAAATAGAAGAATCATGATCAACCACAGACTCAACGGAACGAGGTTTACGGCGATCAGAAGCATTCTTTTTCGACTTAGAATGAGACTTACCAGAAACTAGCTTAACATATTCATTTTCAAGGCGGAAATCCCAAAAATTCCCATCGCCTTTAATCAGTCTGTGCTTACTTTCTGCTTCCTTTGGACCATAAGCGCGAAGACGATATCGATAAGGTGACCCCTTCAGCGTTGCATAACCACCGGCTAATTTAAAAGATTCTCTATCTGCATTTCCATAAACCTGAACAATTGAAATACTCTGATCATCGCCTTTATTATTTTTTATACGGCCTTTTTTTCCTACTGATTTTGCTGCAACACCTTGTACATGCACCGTAGTTGTTCCAGAAACATTCCCATAGATAAAAAGTCGATCCGTTTTTTTTGTGCCTTTTTGATTTTTTGTGCCTTTTTGATCACCCGCACCCCAATATGTATTCACATAAAGACGCGCGTTACCTTGCGCAACGTAGGCATAATCGGAGGAATCCTTTTTCAACCCTTGCCCAACATGAAGTGTTTGATAGTTACCATTTGTTGGTTTCTCAAACACAATGGAACTATCAACAATATTTATACGTGAAACAGACGAATCTAAAGATTTCCTGCCTCGCAAATTACCCTTTTTCTTTGGCGTCAAAGTCCATTTCGAATCATCAAACAACCCAAATTCGGCATAAGAACCATTATCAACGCGAGCACCGCCTACAAGAAAGGAAATACTAGATTCAACCTTTATAGATGAGTGGTTTTTAGCCTCTAACAAAAGATCACCGGCAACACGTGAACCCTTTGTCAAAGCAATATAAGGATATTTTCTGACACCATCAACATAAATAGCCGTACTATCTGGGATCTCAAGGGTAGTCTCATTAAACCGAAACTCCCCCAACTTAACCTGCAATCCTCCCTTTTCATGTCCTAAGGACTTCCCCCTAAATTCTGAGGCATCCCCCCGAAAATACAGACCATAGGATTGAGCTCCTGTAATCTTGGCCTTTAATTCGTGAGCAAAAACCTTAGACAGAGAATTGTGCTCTGACCGATCCTGTGGATTATAGCCGAGTCTCAAAGCCCGTGGCAAACTTTCACCCACTAGCCCATGGGTATCAATAACATTAATGTTACTATCCTTAATAAAAAGAGTACCACCTTCCTCCACACCAAAAACTGCGTGAGATACACTACCATTACTGCCATTTATCCGTTTACCGTTCCCAGTAACAAAAACCGTATCAAAAACGACCTGCTTCTCTTTTGGCGCAAGCACTTCCGACGCAATTACGCCAGATTTCTCAAATCGTAACTTTCCGCTAATCCCTGGAATTACTGAATTCTCTCTAATGTGTATACCAACCTTATTAATAAACACCTCATCTTCAACCCCCTTCACCAATACAGAACGCATTAACACGTTATGAGACCCATCATCATATTCATATATTGGACGCCCATCACATAAATAAGAATGGAAATAGGAATTACATGAACCTTGAAAATTGCGTACATTATGTACATTAAGATCTTGAAAAGACCGTGCATTAACAGCTACGCTGTTGACAAAGAAAAAAACAGACGTTGTAAGAGCGCATAAACATACATGGCGTTTTAATGTTTTAATCATATTAACTATCAACTTTCTTCTTTTCATCCTCATGAAAAACTCAAGAGACACATCTATTGCCTCATTATGAACCATAAATATAATTCGTTTTGAATTATATGTAAAGTCAAAATCAAAAAAATAACATAATAAAGCCACTATTTATGTCTATGATTTTTGCAGAAAATGTGTCAAAGAAAAGATACAATTAAAAGCGGTAGCGTAAACCTCCAGAGAAACTCGTTCCTGAGAAACCAGCTTTGCTAAGCCGCTGCTGATAGGTCGCATCTCCATGAAGTGCAAATTTGGGAGATAATTGCGCATTAAAGCCCAGTCCAGCCTCTAAAGAAGAGCCAAACATACCCAACTCGAAAGCTTTTTTAAAAGACACAAACTGTCTATCTCCAAAACTATGCAAAAGATAAAACTTACCATATAAGGAAACAACACGTGCCTCTTCGTGTGTAATATGTTCGTGCGCTATGAGAGTTTTGGTTAAACGTCCACCAATACGCACTGTCCATTGATGAAATTTACCCAGATCAACATCAAGATTATCAACATCATGCGCCTTATAAAACTGAAGATTTTGATAAATAATCTGAACCTGTGGATCAAAAATAAGACCGTTATACCCTGTTGCAAATGCTTTACCGCTGGTCAAAGAAGTACTAAGCTGTTTACCTTTTAATGTTGCTGTCTTGCCCCGTGCAAGAGTGAAAACGTCACCCCTAAACAGACCATAAGAGAACACCCCATCCATGTAGAAACTGGTGTCATGCTGCAGACTTCCATAAGTAGAAACGGACAATTTATCAAATATATTCTTTTTGCTCTCTAAAACATCCCGAGGATTGAGAAAGAGGTTTCCATAAGTCACCGTAACTCCAAAGAGTGTACGACCGTATAAACTCTCAATCTCTTTCAACAAAACACCCGCTTCTAATGCATTATAATCAAGTTCAGCTCCATACCCATACTCAAAAACAGACAAATTTGAAACATAATGGTGACTTCCACCATAACCGCGCGCAAAAAATGCTGAATTTTCATCACTTTTCAAAGAACTATGAGAAGCAGTTCGCATTGCACACAGTTTTTTATTTTGAGTGGTGAGATCCATCAAACCAGCATAAAATAATGCATTCGGCAGAAGGAGATAGGTCGGAAATTGCGGAACAACAGCCCTAATTCTTGGTTTAGGATGAATATCGGGCTTAACAGGAACAGATGGCACCGCTGTAGAATCTGGAGGGGACAGGGCCGATGCAGAAGGAGTGGATAAAGGAGCAACAGAAGCAGATGGTACAGACGGATCAGATGAAGAAGGAGAAAGTTCAAGGGAATCAGTTGGAACAGATTTTGAATCCATTAATAATTCGCGAGAAACAGTGCTAGAGGGCACAGACGACAGAGACGGAGAAGTTGATAGAGGTGGAACAGGTATAGATGCAGAACTAGTCTCAGAAGAAACAGGGAAAGATGGTGCAAACTTAGGGTTCACAGAAGGAGATTCACTTGAAACAGATAGTGTAGACAGAGGGGACAGAGGTGGTGCAGACGGAACAGGCACAGGCGCAGACTCAACAGAAGTAGATGGCACAGTTGGCTCAGATGGAGAGGCCGGAGATGAAACAGGTGTTACAGATATAGAGATAGGCTTATCAGATGGGGGAAGAGTAGGCTCAAATTCAGAAGAACTTGGCTTAGGATTAATGTAAACACTTTCGAGGCGAAAATCCCAAAAATCTCCATCACCTGCAACTAATCTTTGCTTAACATCTGCCTTCCCAAAAGAGGAACCTGGACCATAGGCACGAAGACGATATTGATAAGGCAAACCATTTATCGTAGTGTAATTATCAATCAATTTAAAAGAATCCTCTTGCGCGGTTCCGGCAACTTGAATAAGTGAGACGCTTTTATTTTTTCCATCATCCAGACTTTTTACATCATCCATCTTGTTTTCTAAAGCTCTTGAAAAATTTTCCATATTAACAAGAGTAGTTCCAGAAACACTACCATAGATCAAAATACGATCAGTTTTTTGAGAATCAAACGAACCATCATCATTCAAAAACGCACTGAGCTTAATCTGAACATTACCCTGTGCACTATACACTGTCCTGTCTACTGCATGTATCTCTCTTCCAATATGCAGCGTCTGGTAATCTTTTGACATGTACTTATCGAAAATAACAGTACTATCAGAAAGGCTCAAAAACGAAATTGATGAAACAATAGAATCCGATTCCTGCAAATCTTTATATTTGCTTTTGGTAAGATACCATGTCGAACCACGTGTTAACTGTAAATTAGCCACAGCCACATCCTCAACACGAGTACCTCCCGTAAGGGTAGAAGCGTCAGCCTGGATGGATATAGAAGAGTTATTTTCAGCTTTTAACAACAAATCACCGGAGATACTTGCCCCATCCGATAATTTAACAGTACTTTCAGTTCCATAGCCATCAGGTGCAGTGGTATAAATAACCGTACCATTAGGAACTGTAAAAGTTGTCTTTGATAAATAAACAGATGCCGTTCCCAGAGTGTATCTTGGCTCTTTTGAAACATCTTTGTATCCGTAATATTCGGCCGTTGTTTTAGGATCTAACATATCAAAATGCAAACCATAAACACCCTTCCCCTGCATAGAAATGGTTGAACTTTCAATCTTAATCTCTGTCTTCTTAAAAAGATCCGGTAAGTCATATTTCTGAATAAGCTTACCTCTTTCATCTATAAAGCCTGAAAAATTTGTAATTAAAAAACCATGCATATCGGTAAGCTGAATAGAATCACCCCTTAAATGAACATCACCACCTTGAAAAACCTCAAAAGCTTTTGGTAATAGACTCGTATCTATAACATCAACTATAGAGCTTTCCTTTTTTCCTTTCCCATTAATTTTAGTGCTAGTAATAAAATACCTCCCCCCGAACCGTGTTAAAAATGAGCCACTCTCATTAAAATTGATTGTACTATCTGACATCCTAATTATTGCACCAAAACCACTAGCAATGCCCATATTTTTCATATCCAAACTATCTGGCTCAATATCAATCTTTACAGTAACTAAAGCAATATCCGTTTTTTTCCCCGATGCATAAACAGCCTGTGCACTCTTTCCAATCGATCCGTTTGTCATGTTAATGACTGCATCCTGAGCACGAAGACCGGGTATATCCTTAAAATTTGAATCGGTTAGAATAAGCTTTCCGCCCTCTACCACAGATACACCATATGTAGATATTTTATCTGGATCATCGCCCAGAACAGTTATCCGAGACGCATTAATAATTGTATCTTTTCCTTCTACAGATATGGCAGCAATAAGATCATCTTCTTGAGAACCCCTTAAATCATAGGTTTTATCTGTGATTGTATGCTTTTTACCATCACTGCATTTATAAAAATGAGCTTCTGAGTTACACAAAACCACAGAAGCCTTATTTGCATTAACATCTACGATTTTCAAAAAAAGAAGAATAACTGTTACATAGGAACATAAAAACAAATGATTTTTAATATCATTATAACTCCATTGTATAAAATCTCCAAAATCTCTTAAAAATGAAGAATAAATACAATAACAACAAATAAAATATTTAAACAAAAAACTATAGAGTCATTTCAAAACTTAATATGACTCCATATACTTTATATATAAGTTACCTTATATTGCATCTATAATTAAAAACGGTAGCGTAAACCTCCAGAGAAACTCGTTCCTGAGAAACCAGCTTTGCTAAGCCGCTGCTGATAGGTCGCATCTCCATAAAGTACAAACTTTGGAGATAATTGCGCATTAAAGCCCAGTCCAGCTTCTAGAGAAGAACCAAACGCACCTAACTGGAAACTATCTCCCAAATGCACAAATTGCTTTTCTCCAAAGCCACGTGTAATATGAAGCTTGCCATTCAAAGAAACAACGCGCCCCTCTTTAGAGACAGGAAGAGTTTTGGTTAAACGCCCACCAACACGCATCACCCATTGCTCTGGTTTTCCCATCTCAATGTCAAAACCATCAATATCAGATGCCTTATCAAAGCGTAAATTCTGATAAATAACCTGAATTTGCGGATCAAAAACAAGACCGTTATGCCCTATCTTAAACACCTTACCAGCTGTCAATGAAGCACTCAAAGGATTGCTTTTTAATGTTGCCGTCTTGCCCCTTGCAAGGGTGAAAACATCACCTTTCAACAGACCATAGGAGAAAAGACCATTGACATAAAAGCCTGCATCATGCTGCATGCCGCCATACGCTGTCACCGACCATTTATCAAACTTACTCTTTTGGCTTTGTTCAACATCCACAGGTTGCAAAGAAAGTTTTCCATACGTTCCCATAACCCCAAAGGATGTGGCATGATGTGCACCCTCAATTGTTTTTAACAAAAGGTCTGCCTCTACAGCATTATAATTAAAATCGCCTCCGTAACCATATTCAAGTGCTGAGAGATCTGAGGCATAATGATGACTTCCACCATAACTGCGCACAAAAAAAGCAGGGTTTTCATGAACTTCCACCATTCCACTGGAAGTGGTCCGCATAGACTCCAACCGCTTGTTTTGATTGTTAACATCCATCAAACCAGCATGAAACAAAGCATTTGGCATAAGCAGATAAGTCGGAACCTGCGGAACAACAGATCTTACAGCTCGTCTAGAATGAGAAATAGATTCAATCTCAGCAGAAGGACGTAGAAGAGATATACGTTCAGAACCTCTAGACTCAACATACTGACTCTCTAGGCGGAAATCCCAAAACTCTCCTTCACCTTCAACTAATCTTTGGGAAGAAGCCGCTTCTCCCAAATGAGATCCTGGACCATAAGCACGAAGTCTATACTGATAAGGAGAATTCTCCAGTGTAACATAATCACCATTCAGCTGAAAAGAATCTTTTTCCGCTGTCCCAGAAACCTGGATAATAGAAATTCCTTGGCTATTTCCGCCATCCCCAGTCAATCCCCCTGGACTTCCAGAAACGCCTTGCACATGTACTATTGTTTTGCCAGAAATATCACCATAAATCAAAACACGATCAGTTTTTTGATCCCTAATAGCTCCCCCCTTATCTAGGTATGTATTGAGATAAATATGCGCATCACCTTGCGCCTTATAAACTTCACCGTTTCCTTTTCCAATGCGGAGTGTCTGATAATTACCAGCTGTATTAGTTTTTAGCTGTTCAAAAAAAAGCCTACTATCAATAAGATGTAGCAATGAAATCGATGAATCACTTATAGAGTTATAATCTTGCAAATTTTTATTTTTCGGTCGCGATAAAGTCCATTGTGAACCATCTATCAACCGAAATTCAGCAGTAGAGTTTTCATCAATACGGACTCCTCCTACAAGCGCGGAAGTATTAGCTGAAACCTTCACAAAAGAGCCATCCTCAACCTTCAACAATAAATCTCCAGAAATTTTGGAAGATTCTAAAAGTTCAATAAGACCACCGGATTTTCTACTATGAATAGCAATACTATTGGGAACCGTAAAAGTGGTATTGTATAAATCAACACTCCCTCGCTTAGGCAAATCTTCCTTTGGCACACTTCCGAACAGCTTACCCTCCCCCCAAAAAGTGTAAACCTTCTCTTTAGAATCTTGCCCCTCAAAAATCCTATCTTTAGAATCTTGCCCCTCAAAAAAACGAAAGCCATAAGATGCATTACCCTCCACAACAACATTGGAATCAAGCATACTGATATAGCTAGAAGCTCCCTCAAATGAGACGCCATGGGCATTATCAACACTAACTGTACCTTCCGTAAAACTGATAAAGCCACCATAATGAGACATCCGAAAAGCCGAATTTTTACTATGGCTGTCTACATTCGTCTCCTGATTACCCTTTTTGGTAATGGAAAAGCTCTCTAAATAGATTTCTCCCCCTTCTCTTGTGTAAACCCCGACTCTATTTTTAAGGTCAATCTTTCCTGTTGTTATCTCAATCTTTCCATAATCATTCGCCATTATAGCACTTTTTAAATCATCAGCCCCAGCACTTGAAGTATCCTGAATTGTTATATTCTCCCCTGTAATCCACGTATCTTTTCCAGACACTTGTATAGCAACAGCTCCATCAACATTTTCACTCGTTAGCTGATAATTTTTATTGGAAATTGCATGCTTTTTTTTATCATTACACCGATAAAATGCACTACTTTCATCACATGAATTTGTATCATTCTCTCTCCCCGCATTAACAACAGCACTAATAGCGTTAACACTGCCCCTCATATTGCCACCGGCACCAACACTAGCTCTACCACGAGCACCGACCGTGCTACCAGCACTCTGCGCACTGGCTTCAACTCTTTGCACATTTGCACCTGCATTGTGCGCAAAAAAAAGAACAGCTGTTGTGATAGCACATAAAGAAAGATGATTTTTAAATACTTTTACCATAATTATACCATAATCTCTTCCCCCACCTGATTAAAAAAACCCACACCCCGCCAAATTATCTTGACTAAGAGCAGCATAACAACACATTATGTTAACTAACTTCACCATCAATTAATATATTTTGTGTTTTATGTAAATACAAAATAAGAAATTACCAGAAAAAACACAATCTAAGACTGTAATTTTTACAAAGAACTTGTGAAAATACCTCTGGAAACGAGGTGAAATTCTTTAAAAAAGCAGTTACCCAAAAATAACTTTAGCACAAATTTTTATCAATCAAACGCACGCTCTAGCTGTTCCCTGCAAATCAATAGACAATCCTAATTCAACCACCTCTTTAAAACAAATATTATGGTGATTGAAAACTGTGCAAGAATTATATACCAACCATGGCAATAGCATGTCGCATATCTGTCTTTTTATCTCTAAAGTGGGAATACAACCTCATTTGAGAAGAATATGAAAGCGTAAAGAAAAAACAGCTCTATCTTTACCATCCTCTTTTATTCGGCTTTATGACTTTCAAAAGCATTTACAGCAATATCTTTTAAAAAGAAGAGAGATTACACATTGCTTCACACTATTGTTTATCTACATTCTAATGGGGAATACACTCCTCACGAAGGATGGTATGCCCAACACTACTCATTCACGCATTTTCTTTCAAGAAACATCTCTCGTTACCTCAAAGCCCATCACACGATACCGTCCGTAAATAATATAAAGCAAAATCCATTGTGTATCATCATCTTTACACTTATGGAGGTACAAGCCCGTACCATCATTCTATTTGCCAACTCAAAATGTTGCGACTTCTCCTGCATTGAAACGGATAAACCATTTACTCCTTTCTTAAAGTGTTTTTATCCACATCCCAATTCCACTTATAAGGTAAGCGAATAGTTTTTATTGGTTCCTCAAAAGAGAGATTGAAATGAGAGAGTATTCCTGTATTCAGCATTCTCATATAAATTATCTTTATAAATCAATTTATTATAGTAGCATAGAAAATCACCATGAAACACGAAATTTGTAAATTATTGAGCACAAAAACCGATCTAACTCCGCAAAGAGAAAAACTTCAAAAGAAATAAAAAAATCCAACTGAAAGGCGCATTTAAGATGTACCAAGTGCCTATCTTCAAAAATGCTAAATAATATAAAACTGTTGAAGAAAGAGAAAAAGCCACAAACATAGTTTGTGGCTTTTAAAAGAATTGGTCAAAAACATAACAAAACTAGAAATGATAGCGCAGTCCACCAGAAAAACTGGTTCCAGAAAAACCTGCCTTGGTAAGCTTATGCTGATAAACCAGATCACCATGAAGCGCAAATTTTGGAGACAATCGGGCATTAAAACCTAATCCAGTTTCTAGCGAAGACCCCAAAGCTCCCAGCTGAAAAGGATCTTTAAAATGTACAAATTGTTTTGCTCCAAAATTATGAGCAAGATGAAGCTTGCCATACAAAGAAACAACACGTGCCTCGTCAGTTGCCGCAAATGTCTTTGTTAAACGCCCACCAACACGTGCCGTCCATTGATCCAATTTTCCCATTTCAATATCAAAGTCATCAATGTCACGAACCTTATTAAACTGGAGACGCTGATAAACAACCTGAACCTGCGGATCAAAAACGAAACCTTCATCGTCTATCATAAATGCTTTACCAGTAGTCAATGATGCGCTTAGAGGGTTCCCTTTTAATGTTGCCGTCTTGCCACGTGCAAGAGTAAGGACATCACCCTTAAACAAACCATAGGATAAAAGACCATCTACATAAAAGCCTGCATCATGCATCATACCGCCATATGCTGTTACTGACCATTTATCAAACGCACTTTTTTGGCTTTGTTCAACATCATGAGGTTGCAAAGAAAATCTCTCGTAAGACCCTATAACCCCAAAAGAAGTAGCACCATACGCATTTTCGATTGTTTTTAGCAAAACACCCGCCTCGAGTGCATTATAGTCAAGCTCACCTCCATAACCATATTCAAGCGCAGAAAGATTTGAGAGATAACGATGGCTACCACCATAACTGCGCACAAAAAAGGCAGGATTTTCATCACTTTCCAAAACTCCACCGGAAGTAATTCGCAACTCTTCTAACCGCTTACCTTGACTGCTAATACTCATCAAACCAGTGTGCAACAAGACATTTGGCAAAAGGAGATAGGTCGAAACTTGTGGAACAACAGCCTTAACGCCCGGCTCAGAAGGGGGGAAAGGATGAGGATCCGGTTCTGGTCTAGGTGTGGGAGTAGGTCCAGGCGAAGGAGCTGGTCCAGGCGAAGGAGCTGGTCCAGGCGAAGGAGCTGGTCCAGGCGAAGGCATAACATATTGATTTTCGAGACGGAAATCCCAAAATGCTTCTTCACCTTCAACTAACCTTTGAGCAGAATCCGCTCCCCCTAAATCAGATGTTGGACCATAAGCGTTGAGCTTATACTGATAAGGTTCATGTGCCACAGTAGCATAACCACCTTCCAACTGGAAAGAATCTTCCTCTGCTATTCCAGAAACCTGAATGATTGAAATCCCTTGGTCATTTCCACCACTACCCGTAAATCCCCCTGGACTTCCTGAAACGCCACGCACATGTACTGTCGTTGTTCCCTCAACATCACCATCAATTAAAACACGATCTGTTTTTTGATTGTTAAGCGGACCTCCCTCATTCAAATATGTATTAATATAAATATGCGCACCGTCCCGCGCCCTATAAACCTCACCCGTTCCTTTTCCAATATGGAGTGTTTGATAATCATAAGTCGAAGCAGATTTCAGTTTTTGAAAATCAATGGAACTGTCATTCATAAGGCTCACTAATGAGATGGATGAATCTCCTGCCAAACCAGTTCCAGCTTCATGCGGCTTACTTTGTTTATTTTGTTGTAAGACCCATTTCGAACTGTTGCTTAAATAAAGTTCAGCAGTGGAACGATTATCAACATAAGCACCGCCTTCCAAAGTAGAAGCATCTGCTAAAACCACAACAGAAGCACCTTCCTCAGCTTTTAACAATGAACGCCCTGAAAGAGTACTCTGCAATAAATGAACAATGCCCTCCGTAATGTAGTTACTATAAATAGCTGCACCGTCTTCAACCGAAAATACCGACCTGCTCAAATTAACAGTTTTCATTCTAGGTGGAGTTCTTTCTTCCCCTAAAGCATTGTCTTCATGCCCATATTCTCTTAAAGGCTTCTCTCCACGAAGAAAGATACCATGAGCCCCCTCCCCCTTCACTGTAACAGCAGAAAATTCAATAGCAGCCTCAGTCAAATAACTATACCCCAACAAATCTTTACTCAACGAAACTGAATTGAAAGTATTGACTGTATTTTCTAACACAACAGCATGAACATCAGTAAAATTAGCAGTCCCCTTAAAATAAACATACCCCCCTCGATCCATAAGAAGACCCGCATAATTTTTCCGATTGTTTTCATCGCCCTTCCCAGTAATAGCAACATCACTCAAAAACACTTTGCCACCTAGTGTCGAAGAGACCCCATGACTGTTTGTGAAATCAACTGATCCACCTCCCATCAAAACTTCTGCACCGCCGTAACTCAAAAGACTTGCCTTCCCACCACTCGTCTGAATTGTTGTATCTTTTAAAACAACACGTGCTCCCTTCTCTATTGCCTGAACAGCCATTTGACTTTTCCCAATATACCCATCGCTTACCCAAATGTCCCCCCTCCCAGCATTGAGAGCCGTGAATGCATCCTCAAGGAACAAAGTAGGCAAAACCACCCGTCCTCCCCCTGATACAGATACTCCATGTTTAAAAGTTTTACCTGGAACCTCACTACTAATTAATATCCCCTCTTTTCTAAAAAATGCATTTTCCCCACTTACCGCTATAGCAACAGCATTAGAGGAAATATCAGCAACATTCTCATCAGTAATCAGATACAATGTATTGTTACCTTTGTTATTGTCGACTGTATCCACTCGACAGTTACCACATATATAATATGACCCATACGATCTAGAAATACTACCATCATTACCAAACTTCTCATCATAACGATCATAGCTGATGTTCCCGTTATTTTTAACATAAATGGTAAGTTCAACATGTTGTTTCCCATTCCCCTGATTACGATAGCTCTCTTTATTACTGTTCTTATAGTTAATGTCGACGACATAACTGTAGCGAACACCATCTTCTACACCTGTACACCACCCTACTCCATTTTGTAGCAAAGAAAGGATAGCTGTTGTGAAAGTACATAAACATAGATGATTTCTAAACACTTTAATCATAGTTCCCTCGAAACTTTCCTTCCCCTCTCATTGAAAACAAAAGCACTTGCAAAAACACCTTGCTGAACACCTCAAAATAGAAAAAGGTGAAACCTAAAGGATGCCTCTCCTGCTCATTTGATTGGTGCAATGCGCCATTCAAATAAATTGGGCGGAAGATCTCCTTGCAATCTATAAGATAATAATAACTATGCACACTTTATAGGTGTATAATACATTCTGTATTGCGTGTAAAGCAAAAATGAAATCAACGCGTGTTATTAATTTAACACACAATCTATAATTGTAGTCATCAAAAGATAATTGACCAAAGATATAAGGGAAAAAAATTGCATGAATCAGCAAAAAACTAATTCTAAAAAGTTAGCTTTAGTAAGCATTAAGCATATGGTAGATAAATCAGATTACCATAAAGCAGAATATTATAAGATATACGAACACTTGATCCCCCCCATTCTCAAAATTACCTCGAATAAAATCGATCACTGTATCGTATCATTATCTGCAAAATTTTTAAGAAAATTCCCTTTAGCGTAAAAGAAAATGATACGCTCATCAGCTGCTTTCAAGCGCAAAACAAAAAATATTATAACTTTTTTCGTTCATATCAAAAGAGCAACAATCTTTTGATAAATTGGTATAGGTATAAATCAAAAAGGCAGCACATTGTGCTGCCTTTTATATCAAAGTACATTGTACCTTATCCTAAAACTGATAGCGGAATCCCCCAGAAAAACTGGTTCCAGAAAAACCGGCCTTGGTAAGCTTATGCTGATAAACCAGATCACCGTGAAGGACAAACTTTGGAGACAGTGGAGCATTAAAACCCAATCCAGTTTCTAGAGAAGAACCAAAAGCACCCAACTGGAAAGCATCTTTGAAATGCACTGTTTGTTTCTTCCCAAAACCATGAGAAAGATAAAGCTTACCGTAGAAGGAAATAGCCTCTATTCCCTCAGATCCAGTCCGAACCTTTGTCAAGCGTCCACCAACACGAGCCACCCACTGATCAAGCTTTCCCATCTCAATATCAAAGTTATCAATATCGCGGGACTGATCAAACTGGAGATTTTGATAAACAACCTGAACTTGTGGATCCAAAACAAAACCTTCATAGCCTGTTGCAAATGACTGACCACCCGTCAATGAAACACTTAAAGGTTTGCTCTTCAACGTTGCTGTCTTGCCACGTGCAAGGGTGAGAACATCACCTTTCAAGAAACCATAGGAGAAAAGACCATCTACATAAAAGCCAGCGTCATGCTGCATGCTACCATATGCTGTGGCTACCCATTTATCAAATGCACTTTTTTGACTGTGTTTGACATTTTGAGGCTGCAGAGAAAGTTTGCCATAAGTTCCCATAACCCCAAAGGACACGGTACCGTACATATTCTCGATTGTTTGCAACAAAACACCTGCCTCTACAGTGCTATAACCAAAATCACCTCCGTAACCATACTCAAGCGCAGAAAGATCTGAAGCATAACGGTAAGCACTATTGTGGCCACGCAAAAACAAAGCAGGATTTTCACGGGTTTCTAACATTCCACTAGAAGTGGTCCGTATAGACTCCAACTGCTTGTTCTGATTGCTGATATCCATCAAACCGGCATGGAATAAGCTATTTGGCAAGAGCAGATAAGTTGGAACTTGTGGAACAACAGATCTGACAGCTGTGCGCACAGGAGGTGTACGGTTAGAGATAGTAGAAGTATACGCAGAATCACTCAATCTAACATATTGATTTTCTAAGCGGAAATTCCAAAACTCCCCACCGTCCTTCATAAATTTTTGATTAACATGGTCTCCAGTCAAAGTGGCTTTTGGAGCGTAAGAACGAAGAGTATATTTGTAAGGTGAATTTTCTAACGCAACATAATCACCATTCAGTTGGAAAGAATCTTTCTCTGCTTTTCCATAAACCTGAATAATGGAAACACTATGTGCTGTTTTATCACTTCTGTTGTTTTCTCCTACACTTCCCGAAATACCTTGCACATGCACCACAGTTTTCCCAGAGACATCACCATGAATTAAGAGCCGATCGGTTACTTGATCATCACTAGAATCGTGAGGATTTAAACGTGCATTGAAGTGAATCTGAGCATCACCATATGCACTGTAGACAAGACCATCTCCTTTTCCAATGCGAAGTGTTTGATACTGAGACTCGTTGGATGTTGGAGATGCAAATCTAACAGTACTGTCTGCGAGTCTCATAGATGAAATACACGAATCTAAACAATCAGAACTTGAAGCTTGCTGACGTTCATTTTCACTTTTCGTTAAAAGCCATTCCGATCTATTGAATAAATCAATTTTGGCACGAGAGCTGCTATCAATGCGAGCACCACCTATAATCGAAGAATTATCAACAAAAACTGACAAATTAGAATTATTTTCAGATCTCAATAATAAATCACCAGAAAGAGTTGTTTTTTCTTCTAAGGAAACACGACCACTAGAATTATTACCATAAATAGCCACACTCTTTAGGACCTCAAAATCAGTTTTTTTCAATGAAACCATTCCCGTAATGCCCATAGGTGCTTTCTCAGATGAGGGAACTACACTTGGCTTAACACTCCTTGTTTGCCTAATGAGATTATTATTTGTAACCTGTTTCTGTTCATCGACTGATCTTTGAACCATACCATCAAAATACATACCGTAGGATTTATCACCTTCCACTCTAACAGTAGAAGACTCAATCTTAGCGTGATTCATAGAAAGGCGAACGCCAGATGACCTTCTTCTCCTAGAAGAACCTGTCTCAACAACATCACCATTCCCCCTAACCCATAAACCATTGGCATCAGTCACAACACTCCCATTGGTAAAGTCAACAGAACCATTATCACTCAATAGAAAAGCTGCACGTCCAAAAGTCGCTTCGGAATCAGACTTACCCCGTTCTTTTCTCACAGTAATATCGACTTTGTCTAATTTAACACTTCCCCCCAATTCCGACCTAACTGCCACTCCATTTGTCAGAGTAATCACCCCAGAGTTCATGGTTATCTCACCAGAATTACTAGCCAGACCAGCAACAGCCAAATCCCCCGTCACGTTAATTTTCGTACCAGCTAAATCAACAGAGGACTCGGGCCCTACCAGAACACCCGCATAATTAGCATCAATCGTCCCACTAGTCATTGTAACTTTTCCGCCTCTTTGAGCTTCAAGTCCAATCTGAGAAGACTGAATAGTTGATTGATTTCTCAAAATAATCTGCGCATTTTCTTCTGCAAGCACAGCACTCAAAGCACTTGACTGATTAAGATCATCAGAAGAAACCTGACCAATGATAGTCACACCCTCTACATTAACAATTGTATTGGCTTTATTCGCACGCACAGAATATTGATTGCTACCATTTGCTTTCAGTGTACCACCATTTATTGTATGTGATTGGCCATCACTACATGAATAAGGAGCAGACAATCTCTTCGTACCATTTTCACTCGTATTATCACAGCTAGAAGAAATAGCTTTCCCACCAACGGATGAAACAGAAGATACATTAGATTCTGCGGATGCAGCAGAGAGAACGCGTTCTACAGGGCTGACTTCAGATACAGTAGAAGAAGACGCAACAGAGGAAGGGGTAGACACTATAACTTTAGATATTTGAGAGCCCTCAGGTGTAGAAAGTAGAACGCGTCCTCGAGGTTCAGAAATTTGAGAACTATCAGAAACCGCAGGAGACGCAGAAATAGATCTACCAACTCCAGATGCTTTTGGAGGTATTTTAATAACTCTAAGTGTTTTAACTCTTTCAGATCTCCCAAGTGAAGATGGATGATTACTAGGTGCAGTAGCATTACCAACAAGCAAAGTAGATCCATCCATAGATTCATTTGTCTGTGGCACAACATTCTCACCAGTCAACATTGGAGTCATACGGCCTACATCTTCTAAATTCAAGTCATCACTGCTATCTTGAGACGAAGAAGATGGAACACTTTCTACAAATTCAGAAACCCCAGATCCAGATAGATCAGAGCTTGCAAAATCTAAATCATCTCCATAACCTTCATAACCTTCATAACCTTCATAACCTTCATAATCTTCATCATAATCTTCATCATCTGAATCTAACAAAGCTCTTGCATTAAAATCACCTTCACCCATTCCAGATCTCGCAACTGAATCAGCAGTTTGTACACCTTCAGCAGATATGTCATCTCCTACTGCACCTCGAGAAGATGCAGTCACATATTGATTCTCTAAACGATAATCCCAAAACTGTGTAGCAGTTTCCCTCAATGTAGGATCGAAAAATTCAATGGACACATCCGGAGAAGACACTTGATGAGGATCAGAACCATAAGCACGAAGGGTGTACTGATAAGGTAAACCGTTTAACGTAGCATAACCACCTTCCAGATTGAAAGAATCCTCCTGTGCACTTCCATAAACCTGAATAATTGAAAAACTATGAGGTTCACTAAGTATTACAACTTCATCTTCATCAGAACTCCTTGCTATTTCTCTTCTGACAGCATTGTTCACATACACTTTAGTTTTTCCAGAAACATCACCATGAATTAAAAGTTTATCAGACTTTACTTGATAATCATTCGAATCGGATGCAGACATATGCGCATTAAAATAAATCCCCGATTCTCCGCTAGCACTGTAAACTACACCACTCCCTTTTCCAATGCGAAGCGTTTGATGAGTACCAGATTCGTCGCTGGGAAATGTAAACCTAATAGAACTATCTCTAAGGTCTATAGACGAAATACATGAATCTGAGCAACCAGCATCTGAAATTTGCTGAGGATTATATTTGCTTTTTCTTAAAAACCACCTTGACCCCTCAGACAAAAAAATCCTGGCATCAGCATCTTCACCCATGCGAGCCGCACCCACGATTGTAGAATCATGAGAGAAAACCGACAGTTTGGAACCAGGTCCAGCATTCAACAATAAATCACCGGAAAGCCTTGATTTGTTTTTTAAAGCGACATAGCCATTCGCATTCTCACCATAAATGACAATACCCTCTGGAACATCAAAAGTAGTTTTATCCAAAAAAGCCAAGCGCGCTCCGAGCCTTTTATCACCACCCCCTTGTCCCAATGTTACACTTCTTCTTCCATCCTCTCCTTTATTATCAAAATATATACCATAGGATTTCTCACCACTCACTGTAATAGTTGATCTTTTCATACTGGCGACAACCTTCAACGGATCCAACCTCGACACGTCCGTAAAATTCTGCAGAACGCTAACAGCATCAGCAAAAACAGTGAGATCAGCCCCTTCCTTTTCTTGGGAATCTTTTTTACCCTTTTCTTGGGAATCTTTTTTACCCTTTCCTTGGGAACCTTTTTTATCCTTTCCTTGGGAACCTTCTTTATCCTTTCTACGGAAAGCACTTTGATAATCCTTATAAATAGGGATAGGAGCTATTGTGCCAGGACCACGAGCAGAAACCTGATCTTCATGAATCCAAAGAGCAGCAGTATTAGAACCATTAAAAGTCCCATCATCAAAAGAAACAAAACCTCCATGTACTAGAAACCCAACACTGCCAAACTCTTCACTTCCATCACCCAAAGAAACATCAACCCCACCCTTTAAGGGAAGATCTCCTCCTGCAGATGCTTGTGCCTTAATTTGAATTTTAACATTTTCTAATGCAACAGATCCCCTATTGCTCGATACGACAGCTACCCCGCCTTCTGCAACGGTAACCAACCCAGATACTAGCTTTATTCCACCTCCAGAACTATGCAACGCATTATCACTCACATCAATAGTTATATGATCCAAAAAAACAGACGAATCAGAAAAAGCCACAGCACCTTGACGAACCTGTGTGATACTTCCGTTCTTCATGGTGATCCCCCCACCATCTCGAGCCTCAAGCCCAGTAAAAAATTTTTGAATATGCGATTCGTACGAAAAAACCCTCCCCCCTCCTGATACCAACACAGCACTCGTCAAACCGTCTTCAACCCGAACTGCACGAGACGCACTTTTAAGCTGAACACCCCCCCCTTCAGACACAACAACCGGATCTCCCAACGAAATATCCTGCCAAGGCTTTTCACTCCGCATACGCACACGATACAAATCAACGATTGTTACTTCGTATTTTAACTTCTGTTGTTCACCTTCATCTTGAACTTGATCTTCACCTTCTATTACCTTTCCCGATGCTCGCACGGCACTATCACCGTATTTTTTCGCAATAATATTACTATATCTAACTTTATGTCCTTTACCATCATCACAGTAAACAGGCCCACTTCCTTCACCCATCTTATAATTGTTAGGATCGTTACCCATCTGATAATTTTTAGGATTGCACCCATGATTGGCGCCACCTACTAGAGGAAGCAAGAGAGCACCCTCCGCTCTAGCACCAACACCAGCACCAACACCAGCACCAGCAGCACCAACACCAGCACCAGCAGCACCAGCAGCAGCACCTGGAACAGCACCTGGAACAGCACCTGGAACAGCACCTGGAACAGCACCTGGAACAGCACCTGGAACAGCACCTCCAGCAGCTACACCATCTACGCCCCCCTCAACACGCGGAGCAGCAGGAGCAGCGCCGGTTTGTTTTTCCGGTCCTTGAACATCCTCTGTAGCTTTAGGCTCTACAGCTCCAGAACTGCCCTTGCCTAAAAACGATGGTAGGAACGATGAGAGTGATGAAAACGATGGTAACGATGGTAACGGAAACCAACTGGCCCCCATAGAAACATCCGCACCTTGTAAAAAGAAGAAAGCACTCGTTGTAAGAGCATATAAACGCGTACGATTTTTAAATACGTTAATCATATATCCAACTTTCTATAAATATATCTTGTAAAAGCTCTAGAATTGCAAAAGCACTAGATTTTGAGTAAAAATGAGATAAGCATCCGGTTTCTAACATATGTTAGACGGCTTTACAACATAATGTTTTTTATGAATTTATCATATTGTGCATAAAAATGCCTAAATTAAATTTTTAAGTGGATAAACCCTTTGTAATTAAAGTAAAAGGATAAAATGATGATCAAATATCTGAAATGGGTAACTTCTGTTTTTCTTGTTGCAATCAGTTTTGCAACGTTTTTATTGGCAAATGCGAGTGTAAATGCAGCGAATGTAACTATTAATCACGTTTCAGGTACCACTACTGTTTCCACATCTCCTCAAAAGGTTATTGTGTTTGATCTTGCATCGCTTGATAATATGAATCGCCTTGGAATTGAGGCTGTTGCCGGTGTTCCTGAAGGAAAGAAACCTACATATTTGCAACAATTTGATGATGAAAAATATGAAAAAATTGGCACCCTTTTTGAACCAAATTATGAAAAAATTGCTGCCCTTCAACCCGATCTCATTATTATTTCCTCACGAACTCAGGCCAAATACAAAGATTTATCTAAAATAGCTCCAACTATTGACCTAACAGTAGGAAATCAAAACTCGCTTGAAGATATTGAACGAAATGTGTCTATTCTTGGAAAAATTTTTGGTAAGGAAAAAGAAGCCGAAGAGCAAATTGCAAAACTTAAAGAAAATTTAGCAGAAGTCCGTAAAAACACTCAAGGGAAAGGTACGGCGCTTATACTCATGACTTCCGGCGGAAAGATAAGTGCTTTGGGTCCGCAGTCACGTTTTGATATTTTCCATTCCGCATTTGGAATCGCTCCTGCAACCGATAAACTAATCGTGCAAAAACATGGACAACTTATTTCTCCAGAATTTATTCTCGAAACCAATCCTGATTGGTTGTTGGTCATCGACCGCGACGCAGCAATCGGGCGAGAAGGACAATCTGCAGCTCAACTGCTTAATAATGAACTTGTGCAACGCACAACAGCTGGAAAACAAAACCAAATTATTTATCTGGACTCTTGGAGCTGGTATAGAGCAAGTGGTGCTCTAACTGGGCTTAACGAAACGGCTCAGCAGCTCAATCAAGCCTTTACAAAAAGCAAATAAACACACAAATAATTTACTTGTCATATAATAAATCATAAAATAAAGTTTTAGGAGCAGTTGTTTATGAAAAACCACTGCTCTTTTTTATTGGAAAATATTTTAACGTGAAAAATTACTGGATAGCCATAATAGTTCTTGTCCTACTGTCTACCCTAAGCATTTTTGTTGGTTATTCTGATGTCACACCTTTCGACCTATTATCAGGTGATCCACATGCGTGGCTTATCTTCTGGCAAACACGTCTTCCTCGTACAGTTGCAGTGCTTTTGGTGGGCCCAGCTCTTTCACTCTCGGGCATGATTATGCAATTGCTTGCACGCAATCGCTTTGTGGAACCATCGACTGCTGGAACTGTTGAATCTGCATCTCTTGGCATTCTTTTTGTCATGATTTTTCTGCCCAATATACCTGTTTTAGGAAAAATGCTCGTCACTACAATTTTTGCCATGATTGGCGCATTACTTTTTATGTTTTTATTGCGCCGGATTCCTTTAAAATCTGCTCTTATTGTACCACTCACAGGAATCATGCTTGGCTATGTCATTGGATCCTTAACCAACGCCATTGCTGATCATGAAATGCTTCTTCCCTCTCTTCAAGCCTATTTATTTGGCAGTTTTGCAATGGTTCTTGAGGGAAAATATGAACTCTTATGGCTCTCTCTCCCCCTATGCATTCTTGCCTATTTCACCGCTGATCGCTTTACAGTAGCCGGTCTGGGAGAAGATTTAACCAACAATCTTGGACTGAATTATCGTAATGTTATGTTTTTTGGTCTTTTTATTGTCGCATCAATCACCGCTGTTATCGTCTGTACAATCGGCCGTGTTCCTTTCGTCGGACTGATTATTCCGAATATTGTTTCAAATTTCATGGGCGACAATATGCGCCATACCGCCCCTTGGGTAGCAATCAGTGGTGCAGGATTGGTCTTGATCTGTGATCTTTTAGGACGAATAATTCATCCTTCTCTTGAAATTCCTATCAGCACTATGATGGGAGTTATTGGAAGCTTTATTTTTATTATACTGCTTTTACGCTGGAGAAAGCGTCTTGGATAAAAAGAAAGCCACAACGCTTGTACTCACAACACTCATCGTAAGTGCATGCACCGTCATCAGTCTTTATCTAACATGGAATGTCAACATTTATACGTGGACATTTCGTCTAACGAAACTTATCTCTCTTCTCCTCATTGCGTACGCAATAAGCGTTTCTACTGTTTTATTTCAAACAATCGTCAACAATCGTCTTCTTACTCCTTCTATTATGGGGTTTGATCAACTTTATATTTTAATAAAAACCATTACGATTTATTTTCTCGGCTCTCTTTCTTTGCCCTTTTTAAATGAAGAAGGACAACTCATTCTTGAAGCTCTCATTCTCATTCTTTTTTCAATAAGCCTTTTTCGCTGGCTCTTTTCAGGAAGCCTCAAAGGACTTCATTTAACCCTATTGATTGGCGTTGTTTTAGGTGGCTTTTTTTTCAGCTTACGCATGTTCATGCAGTTACAATTGAATCCAGATCAAATGATGAATTTAACGGACATCATGTTTGCAAACTTTAATAAATTCAATACGTCATTAATAAGCTTTGCCGCAATCATTGTCTTCATTGTTAGTCTGATTGGTTGGCGTTCACGTTACCTGCTTGATATTCTTGCTCTTGGACGCGAGAACGCTCTCAATCTTGGGGTTGATTACCATAAAAGCACTACAGCTATTCTTATTTTTGTTTCTATTCTCGTATCTATTTCCACAGCACTTGTAGGACCCGTCACCTTTTTTGGACTATTAGTTGCCAACCTTTCTTATGAACTTTCCCCACAAGCAAAACACAGTGTTGTTGTTCCAATTGCAATATTACTGGCGATAATTTGTTTGGTTGGTGGACAATTTGTTTTAGAACAAGTTTTCAATATGGCAGGACGCTTAAGTTTTATTATTGAGTTTTGTGGTGGAATCACCTTCTTAATTTTACTGATGAAGGGAAAATTAAAATGATTGAAATCAATCATCTTTCCAAAGCTTATGGAGCCCGATTGATTATCGATAATTTATCCCTTCATCTTCCAAAAGGGGGCATTATTTCTCTCATTGGCCCTAATGGTTCTGGTAAATCAACGCTTTTGATGCTGATAAGGCGTCTTTTACCGCCTCATAAAGGGACGATTAATATCGACGGCTTTGATATTGATAAAATGCCCCACGATGTTTTGGCGCAAAAACTCTCAATTTTACGTCAAGATAATCCCTTGTCCTTTCGTTTAACTGTATATGATTTAGTAAGTTTCGGCCGCTACCCTTACTCCAAAGGCTGGTATAACAACGAAGATAAACAATATATTGACAGTGCACTCCGATATCTCGGCTTACAAGATCTGAAAGACTGCTTTTTAGATGAACTTTCTGGTGGACAGCGTCAACGGGCTTTTATTGCAATGGTCATCTGTCAAGATACTGATTATCTTCTGTTAGACGAACCATTAAACAATCTAGACATGAAACATTCCGTTTCCATGATGAAGCAATTACGCCGTACAGCTGATGAACTCAAAAAAACCATTCTGATTGTTATGCATGATATCAATTTTGCATCATCCTATTCGGATATAATTGTTGCACTCAAAAATGGTAAAGCAGCTTATTGTGGAACACCACAAGAAATTATGCAACCAGAAATTCTTAAAGACATTTATGATATAGATATTCAGATTACAACAATCCATGGCGTACCAATTGCTCTTTATTATCAATAAGTACCTCTCACTTATCAATAATCACTGAGATTCTTTTTTGCGCTTGCGTGCACTGCAAAATCTGCTAGAAATGACAAAGCCTCCTTGTTGGGGAATAGTTTAATGGTAGAACAGCGGACTCTGACTCCGTCAATCTTGGTTCGAATCCAGGTTCCCCAGCCAATATTTAATGAAATCAATTGTAGCTTGACGCCAGGTTTTGTATATTTTGCCACTAGGTTTTGTAGCAATTTATTTTTTCTCAAAGAGTTTTTAAGGGGTTCTCAAAGGGTCTTCAAAGACTCCTCTCATTTTTACCATGAAAACGCACTTTTTTCTCATTTTCACTCTTTTTTGTAATTTTTGGTGTCAAAATCTATTTTGAAAAAACACACATTTAATGGTAAAAAATAACTTCCCTAATCCTACCTCTTCCCACTTAGTACAAAACCTTACATCAAACTACACTCGATACAATTAATGCATAAAATAGAGATTTGGGAACTTTGATTCCATTCATCCATTGAACTTATTTTTATCACTCTTGAGTTTTTTTAAAGCTTTTTGATTGCTTCTATAGCGCGTCTTTTATAAGCTGAACTAAAATACAAGGATGCTCTGTTGTCTTTTTTCCAGCTAAAAAATTCCTCCACTTGCAAGACTCTAGCCCCTGCATTAGCTGCACGTGTTTTTCCTAACTTTCTCAAATCATTTGCTGATGTTTTGACAATAAATATCCTATAGTTGAAAAACTATTTACAGTTCTCAACAATGCTTGTCCGTTGTTGAATACCACGTCTTCTTTTTGCCACATCGGAAATAAGATGTCTCTTGACACTTTTATTTTGAAGCTTTTTAAGAGTTCTTAACATATCCTTTTACACTTTCTCAAAGCAAACATAAAGCTGTCAAGACATGCGAAAGTCATTTAATGGTAAATTGTGGGAAATCATAACCACTATAAAAAGACCCCATATTTGTATCGTAGCGTACCTATTCACGCATACAAGAAGAAGATAAAACAGTATAACAAAACATTAATTGTCTATTAATTATAAATGAAAAAATTGGTCAAAACCAACTGCACACGAATAAATATTATCTACTATAACCCAAATGCATAACTTGAATCATTATACAGCAACAAACAATAAGAACAGCTTTCTAGGCAATTTGGGACAATATGTTCTGGCAAATTATTAACGCCTTCTCAACACGTTTCTCTTCCCTTCAAAGATGGAAGCCTCAAAAGAAAAACAGAAGCATAAACAATGGCACAAACCATTATTTTTCATTTGCTTTACATTGTCCCCCCCCCATTGTATTCAACCAATGCACTTATGGCGCATCCTTAAGATCTTAACAATTTTGTAAAACGATACAAAAAAGATTTCGGATTCTTTTCATTCTATTTCTGAGTAATACCGAGACACTCCCATCGGTCTTCAAATTCGCACAGACACACACTTTTCTCCTTACGCTTTAAAACAAAGGGAGAAAAATCTTATTTATAATTTACTGCAACTTGCAGAAAATTGTGTATCTTTTCCTATAATACCAAGATCTTTGATTAAAAGCGGTTCTCCTATTTCTCCATTATAAGCCTTAACGTGAATTTCTTTTCCTTTCACATCTAGAAGGTAATAATCTCCATTGAAGAGCGCACCAGCTGTATAGACAGGGATATTTCCAAAGACCTTATCATTTTTTGCACGGCAATAGGATTGATAATGCGTATGCCCCACAAATATTGCTTTGACATTATGAGAGGTAATAATTGACTTAAATACCGACAAATCTTTAGCATTCTTTTTACGAATAAAAAAAGATTTACCATAAATGGAAACCGCACGAGCATCATGAAAATTGATAATTGTAACTTTACCTCTGGCATCAGCAGCAGCTAAATCGTTTTTAAGCCAATCCAAAGATTTATTGATTTGCACCTCCATGGACTGTCCCTTCAAACGGACCGTATAGCTTGGATAATTGTGAAGCTGCACATAGTGAACATCTCCATAATCCCAAGAATAACCCAAACTCCCCTTAATTAAGTGAATATTTCCGCTTGGAACAGGAATCAAACTTTCAGTAACATCTGCATTGAAATAAGATAATTGACTACGATATTTTTTGATTTCCGACACCATTCTTGAAACTGCACTTATAGCACAGGCATCTTTGTAAAAATTGAATTCCTGAGGATTTGTACAATCACCAACATTATTGGCATAATCATGATTCCCTAATCCCTCATAGACAGGAGATCCAAGGTTTTTATAGACATTTTTATAATCGTCATAATTTTTTTGTTGCCCAAATTCTGTCAAATCACCATTGACAATATGGAATGCAGCTTTCTGCGCTTTTATAACACTGGCAACTTTCTCGTTTATCTTTAACCATGGCTCTCTGTTCGATAGTCCATTGGGATCACCAGAGTTCAAACGCCACGGTTGCGGATCAGCCATGATGATAGCAGTATAATTTTTTGCAAAAGACTGTTCTTTCAATGCATCGTAATAAAGTCTTTCATCCCTTTTTGTTTTTTCAGAATCAAGATTAAAACAACCAGAGAAAGTAAAAGCAATCATGATGATTGCCATATATTTAATCTTATATTTCATAAACGCATCACCAAAGAATCATTATGTGTTTTATTATATTGTAAAAAAACTGCTAAAGATACTCTTTTAGACTTTCTTGTCAAAAATTCAAAACAATGATCCTTTCAGGGATATGCGATTTGATGACATCAAAGTACCATTGATTTCCAAGATCAAACAGAAATTATCATCATAATTTTATAATATTTATATAAATAATATCTATAAAACATATTAAAATTATAACATAATTAAAATATCAAAATAATATATTCATAAATAAATTTACATATATAAATATTAATTAAATACAATTAATTATAAACACATTATGTATTAAATATAATAATCCACATATTCTAATATAGATCATTTTTTAATTTTGACAAATGAGCAAAAATAAAATAGCTAAGAAAGATCAATTATCGAAATCAAAAACAATTATCCATTTTCACTTCTTCTTACGAAGTTCGCGGGGAATGAATATTGGGGGCTTTCATAAGGAGAGTACGAGTGTATAAAAAATCCCTCTTATCATATGCAACAACAGCAGCTATCATACTGTTTAACATCCATCTCAATGCACATGCCGAAACCCTCGAGGGGCCTGACGAAAAAAAAGCTGAAACCCTTGAAGTTTCTGAGGGAACAGTATCAGTATCCGATAAAACCTATGAAACTCTTCACGCAAAAACCGGCGGTAAAATCACCGGCAAAGATTTAAAAGACTTAACAATAATCGGAAATAAAAATATAAACTCAAGCGAAAATAAAACCGTCTATGCTGTAACAGCAGAAGGCGCTGACAGCGCGATTACGTTACAGGGTAACACAACCATTAAAGGAACTGATTCTGTCATTTCCTTAGGTGTTGAAGCAAAAAACGGTGCTATGCTTCAAATGACTGGGGGAACCATTACCGTTTCTGACATTGGTGCTACCTTCTTTAACAGTACGAGCACAGAAAACAAACTGGAAGGTGTGACGATATCGGGTGGTAAAGGCGATGCGCTACTGAACTTTGGAATAAAGGCAAATAAAAGTACCGTCACTTTAAAAGATGTCAAAGTATCTCAAGCACACAATGCCGTATTTGCAGATAATTCTTCTACAATAACAGTCTCTGGAGGATCATTTGATGCAAAAGAGGCAACAGTAAGTGCCGCAAACGGCAGCACCATCACTTTAAAAGACGATGCTAAAATTACATCATCTGAGAACGCTGGGCTTTATGCACATGACAACGGCACAATAAAAATGACCGGAGGAACTGTAACTGGGAAAACAGCAGCATTGGCTGTAGAAAAGGGCGGACATATTACGTCCAAAGATGTTGTTCTTAAAACAACAGATGGCGATGGTATCGGTGCAAGTGCTGATGGCTCCAACAGTGTGATTGAATTGCTTGGAAACACAACGATTAGCGATACTAAAATCGGTCTTGCTGCACAAAACAGTGGCGCAATCAGTATGACTGGGGGAACCATTACAGCTTCTGTAGCTGGTGCTACCTTCTCTAATAGTAAGAGCGCAGAAAACAAACTGGAAGGTGTCACAATATCAAGCAGTAAAGGCGATGCACTACTGACCTTTGGAATAAAGGCAGATAAAAGTACCGTCACTTTAAAAGATGTCAAAGTATCTCAAGCACACAATGCCGTATTTGCAAATGATGATTCTACAATAACAGTCTCTGGAGGATCATTTGATGCAAAAGAGGCAACAGTAAGTGCCGCAAACGGCAGCACCATCACTTTAAAAGACGATGCTAAAATTACATCATCTGAGAACGCTGGGCTTTATGCACATGACAACGGCACAATAAAAATGACCGGAGGAACTGTAACTGGGAAAACAGCAGCATTGGCTGTAGAAAAGGGCGGACATATTACGTCCAAAGATGTTGTTCTTAAAACAACAGATGGCGATGGTATCGGTGCAGATGCTGTTGGCTCTAACAGTGTGATTGAATTGCTTGGAAACACAACGATTAGCGATACTAAAATCGGTCTTTTTGCACAAGACAGTGGCGCAATCAGTATGACTGGGGGAACCATTACAGCTTCTGTAGCTGGCGGTACCTTCTCTAATAGTAAGAGCGCAGAAAACAAACTGGAAGATGTCACAATATCAAGCAGTAAAGAAGGTGCGCTACTGAACTTTGGAATAAAGGCAGATAAAAGTACCGTCACTTTAAAAGATGTCAAAGTATCTCAAGCACACAATGCCGTATTTGCAAATGATCATTCGACAATAACAATCTCTGGAGGATCATTTGATGCAAAAGATGCAACAATATATGCAGCAGACGGCAGCACCATCACTTTAAAAGACGATGCTAAAATTACATCATCTGAGAGCTTCGGACTCTATGCACAAGACAGTGGCGCAATCAGTATGACTGGGGGAAGCATTACAGCTTCCGTAATTGGTGCTACCTTCTCTAATAGTAAGAGCGCAGAAAACAAACTGGAAGATGTCACAATATCAAGCAGTAAAGAAGGTGCGCTACTGAACTTTGGAATAAAGGCAGATAAAAGTACCGTCACTTTAAAAGATGTCAAAGTATCTCAAGCAATTAACAGTGTATTTGCAGATAATTCTTCTACAATAACAGTCTCTGGAGGATCATTTGATGCAAAAAATGCAACAGTAAGTGCCGCAAACGGCGGCACCGTTATTTTGACCGGTGTTACACACATCACATCATCTGAGAACTCTGGGCTTTATGCACATGACAATGGCGTAATCAAGATGACTGGAGGAACCATTACAAATTCCAAAGCTGGCGCTACCTTCTCTAACAGTACGAGCACAGAAAACAAACTGGAAGGTGTGACGATATCGGGTGGTAAAGGCGATGCGCTACTGAACTTTGGAATAAAGGCAGATAAAAGTACCGTCACTTTAAAAGATGTCAAAGTATCTCAAGCACACAATGCCGTATTTGCAAATGATCATTCGACAATAACAATCTCTGGAGGATCATTTGATGCAAAAGAGGCAACAGTAAGTGCCGCAAACGGCAGCACCGTTACTTTAACCGATAATGCAGAAATTACATCATCTGAGAGCTTCGGACTCTATGCACAAGACTCAGGCACCACAATCACAATGGCGAAAGGAAACGTCACAGGAAAAAATATAACACTGGCTGCAGAAAATAGCGGATATATTACGGCCACAGATGTTGTTCTAAAAACAACAGATGGCGATGGTATCGGTGCAGGTGCTGATGGCTTTAAAAGTGTGATTGAGTTGCTTGGAAACACAATGATTAACAATGCTGCAATCGGGCTTGGAGCACAAAACAATGGCGCAATCAGTATGACTGGGGGAACCATTACAGCTTCTGTAGCTGGCGCTACCTTCTCTAACAGTACGAGCACAAAAAACAAATTGGAAAATGTGACGATATCGAGCGGTAAAGACGATGCACCACTACTCACTGGAATAGTAGCAGAAAAAGGAAGTACAGTTGCTTTAAAAGATGTCAAAGTATCTCAAGCAAAGAATGCCATAGCTGCATATGATGATTCTACAATAACAGTCTCTGGAGGATCATTTGATGCAAAAGATGAAACAATATATGCAACAGACGGCGGCACTGTTATTTTAACCGACAATGCTCAAATTACATCATCTGATGGTTATGGACTCTACGCAAACGGTTTAAAGTCTACCATCACAATGACGAAAGGAAGCGTTAAAGGGAAACGTACAGCATTGGCTGCAGAAGATGGTGGGCATATTACGATCACAGATGTTACTCTCACAACAGAAAAGGGTAATAGCGGATTAGGTGCAAATGCCATCAACTCTGATAGTGTGATCGAATTGTCTGGAACAACGATTAACAATGCTGCAATCGGGCTTTATGCACAAAACAATGGCGTAATCAAGATGACTGGGGGAACCATTACAACCTCTAGCGCTGGCGCTACCTTTTATAACAGTGAAAGCAACGAAAATAAGTTGGAAGATGTAACAATATCGAGCAGTAAAAAAGGTGAAGCGTTGATGTTTACAGGATTAAATTCCCAAGCAAGCAATGTCACTTTAAAAAATGTACACATTACAAATGCAAGTTTCGGTGCATATGCAATGGATCATTCTAAAATAACGATATTAGGAGGATCATTTGATGGAAATAAGACAGCGGTACATGCAGCAGACGGCAGCACTATTACTTTAACCGACAATGCTCAAATTACATCATCTGGTGGTTATGGACTCCATGCAGACGGTTTAGATTCCACCATCACAATGACGACAGGAAGCATAACAGGAAAAGAGGCAGCATTGGCTGTTGAAAACGGTGGACATATTGATGCCACAAATATTTCTGCAACAGCAGAAAACAACGGCATAAAATTTGAAAATCCTGTAGAAAATACAACCTCAGAAATCAATTTAACCAATGCAAAGCTTCACGTTGAAAACGGTATTGGAATTAACGTAGATGAGTCAACCGGTACAGTTAATCTTGGCAAAAAATCGGAAATCCGTGCCGATGTTCTATTGGTACTCAAAGACTCAACGAAAGAAAATAATTTCACTTTTACCCTAAATGCTGATGACTCCGTATTAGAGGGTGGAGCAAGAATTGTAAACAGCCCTAAAACAATCTTTGATTTACAAAACAACGCACAATGGATTGTAAAAACCAGTACAAAAGAAAAAGGCGATGATGGCAATCTGCTTGATATTGCTCAAAGATCACGTTCTGATATTTCTGTGCTTAATCTCAATAACAGCTCCATTATTTTTAACGGACCAACAGAAGAGCATTATCACACATTGCATATAGGTTCTGGTAAACCAGGCACTTCAGAAGTCTATAACGCCTCTGGTGATGCAAAAGTTTACTTCAATGTTGCATGGAGTGATGGCCTAGCAAGTGCCGATCAAAAAACCGATAGGCTGCTCATTCACGGTGATGTCTCAGGCTCCACAACTGTTTATATCAAGAGCGATTTAGGAGATAACGAGAGTGTAATCAATGCCTCTGATCCTTCGAATATCGGTGGACTTTCACTCATCCAAGTATCTGGAAAAGCGAAAGAAGACTCCTTCAAATTAGCCAATGGCTATACCACAAGAGGAGGAGAGCCTTATAAATATACGCTAACTGCCTATGGACCTGAAACAAGCCATGGAAAAGCCGATATTGCGCAAAATTTGTTTGATGAAAAAAATGAAAATTTCTGGGATTTCCGTTTACACAAGGAAATTCTTGAAACAAGTTCTGGTTCAAATCCTGATCCTGAAACAAATGTACATGCCCTTGTACCACAAACGGCAAGTTACTTGGTCATGCCAAATGCTCTCTTCTACACGGGATTAACGGATATGGCTAAACAAAACGCGCTTTTAGCCAATATGAGAACATCTGTCTTGGGAAGAGAAGAGGAAAAACAAACCGGATTCTTCCTTTACACCTATGGAAGTACAGGAACACTATCCTCTGAACGCGGACCTCTCAAATACGGCTATGGCGCTGATATTCGCTATGCTGCTCTACAAGGCGGTATTACATTGGCAGCAATTGAGGGACAAAGCGTCACCACACATTTGGGGCTTTTGGGCACCTATGGAAAACTGTCTTTCACCCCGAAAGATATGGCAGATGCCAGCAAGAGCACATTGGATAAATGGTCACTGACAGCTTACGGAACTCTACAACATAACAATGGTCTGTATTTGGATACACTTTTGTCTTATGGAGTTCTAAAAGGAAATATCACCAATGCCCTCATTGGCAAGACAGCAAAGTTGAACGATGCCAAGATGTTGAGTATCTCCACCACCGTTGGCAAAGAATTTGCAACCGGAGTGGAAGGTTTAACCTTCGAACCCCAAGCCCAAGTTGCTTATCAACATTTGATGTTTAACACCATTACAGATGCTGATAATTTTACCATTGATATGAACAACCCTTCACAATGGTTGATCCGTGTTGGTGGACGCTTGACAAAAACGGTTTCCACTGAAAACAACGGTCCAATGTCTTTCTATGGAAAAGTAAACTTGATCAAAACTTTTGGTGATGATGGTGCCATCCACATTGGAAGAGACTTTGACCTTGATCCTATGGGACCTGCAATTGAAGGCGGGGTTGGCATCAATGCACAACTTTCCCACAATTTCTCGCTTCATGGTGATGTCAGTTATCAACAAAAGCTGCAAAAAACTGGTATATCAGGAGCGAGCTTTTCAGGGGGAATACGCTATCAGTTTTAACATAAGACTGTAAAAGCAAACGTATTGTATTTTGTACGTTTTAACAAAAAGGCAGCACACTGTGCTGCCTTTTCAATTTATAAATCCCAATTTTCTCATCACAGCCCCTCTCTTTTTTCAACGTATAAAGAAAAAGCGCTCTTATAAATTACTGCAGCGGATAGGAATATGTCTGTCTCTCTAAAACCCAGATCTTTTATTTAAAAGAGCTTTTCCCGCTTCTTCATTATAAGCTTTAACGAAATGAACGTTATTATAAAAAAATAAGTATAATCAATAAATCATGTGTTTTTATTTTTTAAATTCCTCTCAGAATTCATTCTTTAATGTATGATTCATCAATTATTTATGACGTAAGTATGCGCAGAATAGAAAAAGCGGGCACTCATGATTTTTATTGAAATCAAAAATCTTTTCCAAATGATAAAAATAATAAAATGCTGCTTCTTACAGCATCTCTGTGGTTTTTAAAAAGAAGAAAAATATCGCACATTTGCTCGATAAATCAAATATTTCCTGTTTTGCGGACAGTATGGTGCAGACAAAATTTTCATAAAATAGAAAATATTCATAGGTATCAATTAAGACCTACTAATTAAGACATCAAAAGTTAGAAGTAAAAATTATTTTATGTAAATTAAGACAGCCTTCTCACATCGATTTATACACTCTTGTTTTATAAAATATAAAAATATTAAATGTTTTTATAACATTGATTTAATATAAGAGAATATATTACAAAAATATTATCATTATTTTCATGAATTATTTTAATTCATTAAATAATATTTTAATAATAAAATTTGATTTATTATAACATAATTATTGTTAACTGGGGAAAACAACACATAAACTTATAAGTTAGGATGATATTGGATGTATAAAAAATCTCTTTTATAATACACAGCTACAGTAGCTATAATATTGTTCAATACCCATTTCGACACATACGCCGAATCCCTTTTTGCCAACAAAGGAGAAGAAAAAACTGCAAAAACGGGAAAAACTACAAAAATGTTTATGCACTGGACGGTGGTAAAATCCATGGCAAGGACCTAAAGATAACCGGTCTCCGAATAAAAAAAGGATCAATTATAAAAGACATAAGCGGTGCAGAAGCCAAAAAGTCTAAAAGCATAATTGAATTAGAAGGAGATACCACGATAAAAAATGTTTCAATCGGTTTGTGGGCAAAAGAAAGCGGCACGATTAAAATGACCGGCGGCTCCATTGATGTGAGAAAACTGCATATACAAACACCAATCGGTATAGAAGCCATGTCAAATGGTGCCCTCATATTAAACAATGTAAAAATTGAAGCAAGTAATCAAGACCAGCGTATAAAGACAATAGATGCAACTGGAGCAAGCTTAAAGAAAGGGGGAACATTGAGTATGACCGGTGGTTCCATTAAAGCCAATTATTTGGGTGTCGCTTTAGAAGAAAGCAATAGTGATAAAAATGAGCTTAAAAATGTCAAAATTGATCTTATGGGTCTCGCAACTGCAGAGAAAGAGAGCATAGGAATAAGTGCTATCAAAACAAGCAAAATCACTTTAAAACAGGCAACAATTACGCATGCAAGAACCAGCATATATGCAAGTGATCATTCTCAAATAACAATATCCGGTGGTTTCATTCAAGGAGATCATACGGGAATAAATGTTGAAAAAGAGAGTGTCGTAACTTTAAAAGATAAGATTGAAGTTTTATCAAATGACCATGGACTTTCTGCAAACGGGGACTTTCTGCAAACGGTCTGCAATCAAAAATTACCATGCGAGGAGGAAAATTAACCACAGCAGGCTTACAACCAGCCGTCTTAGCTGGATCTGGTGGAGAGATTAACCTTATCGATGTTGTTGTGCATACTAATGATAATGGAATAAAAACGCAAAAATTAGAAACGAAAGATGCTCCATTAACAACACAAGGTCTACAGGCACAATATGCGCAATCAAAAATCACCATGACAAGAGGAGCGATTACCACAACTGGTGTAAATCCTGCCGTTTTAGCTGGATCTGGCGAACAAATTGATCTCATCAATGTTTTTATAAAAACCAATGACATCGGGCTCCAAGCACAAGATGAGCAGTCGAAGATTACCATGAGAGGCGGAAAACTTGTCAAAACTGGAACACGATCTACCATCTTTGCAACATATGGCGGGCAAATTGATCTACAAAATGCTCAAGTACAGACTAACAAGGATGGGCTTGCAATACGCGGCAAACAATCAAAGATCACGCTAAAAAACTCGGAGGTCCATGCTAATCTTGTATTAGTAGGGAGACCCAATGAAGGCGATACTGGCGAAGCTAACGTCATTGCTGATCACTCTATTTTAGCAGGCGGAGCAAGAAATTCTGAAAAAACCCTACCCAAGCGATCTTTAGTTTAATCAACGGCACAACATAGTATTTAAAGGCAAGTACAAAAAATTATAACAGCCAACACAACCAACAACCCGATCGGATTGAAAAATTACATTCTGAAGTCTTTATGCTGAATCTCAACGACAGTACCATTGTTTTTAGGAAACCAAGAGAAGATGAATATCAAACATTAAATATAGGCCTTAAATCACCTCACGTCATAAATAACAACACAGCAAACAAAACAGTCTACAATGCAACCGGCGATGCAAAGATTTATCTTAATCTTAAATGGCATGAGGGTGCGCCAAAAGAACAACAAAAAACTGATCGACTTCTCATTCATGGAAATGTATCAGGCACCACAACAATCTATTTTAATAGCCTTTTGAAAGATGAAAACACAAAAGAAAAGAATACTGGTCCTGTAAATACGCATGGGCTCTCGCTTGTTCAGGTATCTGGAAAAGCAGATGAAAATTCCTTCAAATTGGCAAAAGGCTATACCACAATAAAGGGTTTACCTTATAAATATACACTCAATGCCTATGGACCAACATCAAGCCGTGGAAAAGCGAATATTGAACAAAGTCTCGTGGGAGAAGAGGAAGATTTTTGGGATTTCCGTTTGCAAAATACCTATCTTAATCCTGAAGAAACCACATCTCTTAATCTGGGAGAAACTACCCCTCTTGATCACGTAAAAACTACCTCTTTTGATATAGAAAAAACTGTCCCCCTTAGTCCTGAGGAAGCGACATCTCTTGATACAGAAGAGACTGCCTCTCTTAATCCTGAAGCAAAAATCAGAGCTCTTGTGCCGCAAGTAGCGAGCTATCTGGTGATGCCTAACGCTATGTTCTTCACTGGTTTCACTGATATAAACAGTCAAAATGCACTGTTAAACAATATGCAAACAACACTGTTTGGAGCACAGAGTCATAAAAAAGTGGGTTCTTTTTGTCTTCCTATGGCAATAAGGCCATATTATCTTCTAGCCGTAATCCATTACAATATGGCGATGGTGCTGATGTTCGCTATGCAGCTTTACAAGCAGGGATTACATTGGCAGCGCTAGAAAGTCAAAACATTACCACAATGCTTGGTCTTTTGGGCACATACGGAAGGTTAACATTCACCCCAAAAGACATAGAAGGTGCTGGAAAAAGTACACTTGATAAATGGTCACTCACCGCATATGGCAGCTTCCACCATGACAATGGCATATATCTAGATACGCTCTTCTCTTACGGAACTGTGAAGGGAAATATCACCACTGCTCTTATCGGAAATATCACGAAACTCAATAATACAAAAACCTCAATAATACAAAAACATTGAGTGCATCTGCCACCGTTGGCCCAAAATTGGCAACCTGTGTTGAGGGGGTGGTGTTTGAACCACAAGCACAGCTTGTTTATCAGCGTTTAATGTTTAGCACCCTCTCAGATGTCGATGGCTTTGAAGTCAATATGGGCAAACCTCATCAATGGTTGGTACGTGTTGGCGGACGTTTAATACGAACTGTAATTCCTATTGGAAACAACCATACTGTTTCCTTCTATGGTAAAGTAAATGTTATCAAAGCTTTTGCTAATCATGGTACGATACAGATTGGTGATACTTTTCGCCTTGATTCCATGGGATCTTCGCTTGAAGGCGGTATTGGTATCAATGCGCAACTCTCCGAAAAGATAGCACTTCATGGTGATATCACCTATCAACGCAAACTCCCAAAAGCTGGCATATCTGGCACTAATTTTTCCGGTGAAATCCACTATCGTTTTTAAAATAAAGTAGTAATATGCACGTTCACACAAAAGGTAGATTAAAATGTGCTGCTTTTTTAATTTCTAAATCCAAATTTATTCACCACAGATCCCCCTTCCTTTGTTATCAATACATAATAAAGAATAAAGAGTGTAAAATATTTCTGTTTCTTTGATTGATGTTTTAAAACACACAATGCACTCTCCCCTTTCCTTTTATGCTAAAGTAAATCTTCTCAACATTTTATGGTGATGCTAATAAACATAGATGAGCGATAATTTTATCTCACCGCTATAGATCTCTAACGACGACAAACTTTTGTCAGCATCCAATGTTTTTAAATATTGTCTTCATGGTGTTTCACTCAATGAACATAGACTTACCAAATGAATTTTTTGGGAATCTATTTTCCACTGGTTTGCATGACCATTTTTTTAAATTTTCTGAAGCAGATTATAAAAGCAAAAAGCACATCATTTAATATATCGTTTTGAAGTTTACAATATAAACATAATGATATAATAGTCACCCCAAAACTTGCGCCATCAGGGGAATGAAGTAAGCATTAAAAGCATATCAACATTCAAAGGCATACTTATGTATAAGAAAAATTTTTTATTGTGTACAATTGCTGGAGCTTTCCTTTTCTCTCATTTCAGTCCAACTCATGCAAAGACTCCCCCTCGTGAAATTTCTCAAGTTAATGTGACTGAGGGAGAACAAACTTTTGAAAACGTTATCATCCGCGATATAGTTAGTACAGTGAACGCTACGGGCCCGCAATCGGTGGCTACAATTATAGAAGGGACACTCACTTCAGAAATGGTTTCGTTTAGCGCAACAAAAGGTGCGCGCATTAATGCTAAAAAAGTTGATGCAAAGACACTGATAAAAGGGTTGGAAGTTGCAAACGGTATAATCAATCTTGAAGATTCAATCGTAAATGTCAAAGGAAACAATCAAAGTTATGGTATCACCTTTGGATACCTTCCACAAGGAAGCACAAACGTTATCAATCAGGTAATCCTTACCAATACAAAACTTCTCGTTAGAGATGGCATCGGTATTTTAGGTCCACTCTCAAATGGTGAGATCAAACTCAAAAACTCAGAAATTCGTTCTGACGTGTTATTACAAAATAAAAGTATGGGAAGGACTAACCCTGTCACTCTTACATTAACCGCTGATCATTCAATTTTAGAAGGGAGAACAAAAGCATTACCAAGCAACACAGTAGTTTTTACTCTGAGCAATGACAGCACATGGTTCTTAAACATTAGTAAAAATGAGACAGGTAATGATAACGATCCGTTTAATTACACACTGCTTGACATTGATAAAAGAGCGCATTCTAATGTTTCAGTACTGAATCTTAACGGTAGCTCTATCGTGTTTAATGCACCCACACAGGGGCATTATCAAACCCTAAGTGTAGGACGACAACAACGGCAGGCAACGGAAGAACGACAACAGGAAAATAGGATACCCCACGCCGAAACAGTTTATAGTGCAACAGAAGATGCAAAAATTTATTTTAACACCGAATGGAGTAATGGTCTAGCCAAAGAACAACAAAGAACCGACCGTTTTCTCGTTCATGGCAATGTATCAGGCACCACAACAATTCACTTAAAAAGCTTGTTGAAAGATGAGCAATCAAAAGAAGGAAATACTATTCCTTTAAATACACGCGGCCTCTCACTCGTTCAGGTCTCTGGAAAAGCAGATGAAAATTCCTTCAAATTGGCAAATGGTTACACAACCTTGGGTGAGTTGCCCTATAAATATATACTCAATGCCTATGGACCAACCTCAAGCCATGGGAAAGCCAATGTTGCGCAAAGCCTCGTGGAAGAAAATGAAAATTTTTGGGATTTCCGTTTGCAAAATGCTACTCTTGATGATGAAGGGAAAATCAGAGCTCTTGTCCCACAAGTGGCAAGCTATTTGGTACTGCCTAACGCTGTATTCTCCGCTGGATTGGCTGACGTAAATAATCAAAATATACTGTTAGACAATATGCAATCAACAGCCTTTGAAGCACAGGGTAATAAAAAGAAGGGAGTCTTCTTATCTACTCACGGCCATAAAGTCACATTATCTTCCAACCGTGATCCATTACAATATGGCTATGGTGCTGATGTTCAGCATACTGCACTGCAAGCAGGTTTTACATTAGCAGCGTTAGAGGATAAAAACATCACAACAACTTTTGGTCTTTTGGGTACGTACGGGAAATTAGCTTTCACACCAAAGGACATAGAAGATGCTGGGAAAACCACCCTTGATAAATGGTCTCTTGCTGCATATAGCAGCATCCAGCATAACAATGGTCTGTATGTTAATACACTCTTCTCTTACGGAGCCCTCAATGGAAATATCACCACGGCTCTCATTGGAAGTACCGCAAAATTAGATAACACGAATACATTGAGTGCCTCAGCCACCATTGGACAAAAACTAACAACCGATGCTGAAGGATTGATATTTGAACCACAAGTACAACTCGTTTATCAACGTCTCATGCTTAGCACTTTCTCGGATGTCGATGGTTTTAAAGTAAATATGGGTAATCCTCATCAATGGTTGGTACGTGTTGGTGGGCGTTTAATGCAAACTATGCTTCTTTCTAATGAAACCAGCCCCATTTCTTTCTATGGTAAACTGAATGTTCTCAAAGCTTTTAATGATAATGGCACAATACAAATTGGTGATACTTTCCACCTTGATTCTATGGGATCTTCAGTTGAAGGTGGTTTAGGTGTTAGTATAAATCTTTCTCCAAATGCTGTACTCCATGCTGATGTTAATTACCAACACAAGCTCCAAAAAGCTGGTGCATCTGGAATTAACTTCTTCGGTGGAATGCGCTACCGCTTTTAAAAATTTTTGATCTCTATTTTTGAAACCATAAGCAGCGCGACAATGTAAGTAGCGCTGCTTATGTTTTGTGCATTACAAAAAAATGAAATGCATCAAAAAGTTATTCAGTTTTTATCAAAAAAAGAAAAATACAATTAAGGGGCATCTTCATCTTTATTCATAAGAAGCATTTAGTATGCACAGCCGCTTGTGCTTTGTTTTTTTATTTTAACTTATACAAGTAGTGCCTCTGATCTAAGTGCTCAAACGCGCAGTGCACCCAAAGAGTTTAATCCTCATCTCCAAAGGAGTTTGCTCAATAACCCAACGACAAAAGTAAACAACCATGAAACGATAGATTCTTTTGGCATCGTAGAACAGGACCCGTATTTCAATAAAATTCAAAATGATTTAGATCCTGCAAGAGATCAAGTTAACAGCATTTACACTGCTGCCGGTCGCAATGTCCTGGTGCACATCAAAGTGAATGGATAGATAAACTCCGCTATGTGTATGCAAACATCCTAGCTAAGCAGTACCATCGTGATATTTCAACCAACCTCTCAACAATGATAATAGAAAAGCTTGAAAAGATAGCTTCTAGTGACATGTATGCACGGACAGCGAAATTTTCTTTTTTCTGGCAGAATTTTTTTCCGCTTTCTATTTCTTTAATTCTCTGCTAATTTTACGAGCATTCTCAGCCCTAACAGGTTTACTAGGTTGCAATGCCTCTATGATTTCAATACTTAATGAAGTGTTAAGATGTGAATTTGCATATTTTATACATTTCTTTAATCTCTGTAGTTCACTCTCTTCGACATTGTAGTCACCCAATGTTACCCCCCTGTTTCAAAGCCTTCTGTCGGGAGCAGAGAGGGCTCTTTATTTAACTCTCATTAAATTTTGAAATAACAACTTCCTTTAATAATCTTATGAATTTTTCTTTATCAAAACATTGCGTTGCCATTTCATTAAGATCTTTTTTAATAAGTTTGATAGAAATTTTTAGTCCGTTATTTTCACTAGGTGTTCCAAAATTTTTTTATAATATCAAAATAGGAAAGAATTCGCATTTTGATCAAGCACTTCAAGAGGGTTAAATAAGATCAGCAATAGCATTAATAGACAATTTTAGGTATCCTAAATCTCTATGGCTCTAATGCGCATAAGAATACCTTACAGAAGGGTGTATACGCGCGCGCCATAGCTTGTGACCAGTATGACAGAAATTTGCAACACATACTGCAAGTCTACACGATAATCAACCAACGCAATCAGCCACAATTGAAAGCAGCGAATAACTTTCTTACCACCAACAAATGATACGGCTACGAATGCTTTACAAAATGCATTACACCTTGAGACCAATAACCAACAGCGAATTGCTTCGAAGCGTAAACACTAAGTGATACAAAACACTATCGCAACTAGAATGCGCTGCAAAATAAACGAGCATGCTGCACAAAACAATAGCAACAGATAACGCCTTAAAAGACAAAACAACGCGCTTTCCAATATCTTCGAGCAGAACTAAGAAATACTTGGAACACCGATACGATACAAAAGTGGAAGGAAAAGGAGAACCTTTCGTGTCCCCTCTTCCACCTAAAAAGAATAAATTTTTTCTCATCTCCCCTAACACAGAGAAAGACCGTATTGTCAATAAATTCCACCCTGCTCATCCTGTGCCACAACATAAGGATAAGGAAAATTCATCTCCAATAACAGATGATGAAATTATTCTACAGCGTAAAGTCAATAAAAATTCGCAACTTAGTGTTGGCATTGATCCAAGTGCTAACATCATTTTTTTACCACCAAAAACGACTCTGAATACATCACCAATTGATACTGCTGACCAAACTGCCATTGATACAGCGAAACCAACTAAGCTTGTAGACAATAAAGAAACCGCAACTTTATCGCTTGCCTCTGTTTCTAAAGTAAAAGCCAAAACTCTCACGCCACCAATGGCGAGCTATTTGGTACTTATTGCCTAACGCGATGTCCGCCATTGGATTTGCCGATGTAAGCAATCAAAATGCATGGTTAGACAATATGCAAATAACAATGTTTGAACCAAAAGATAATAAAAAGAGAAGGCTCTTCTCATCTCCTTATGGCAATAGGATCACATTATCTTCCAGCCCTAATCAATCCACCACAAAAGGTACCGGTGAAGATATTTGCTATGCTGCATCGCAAGCAGATCTTACATGAGTAGCACTAGAAGATCAAAATATCAGCATAAATTTTGATCTTTTGGGGACATACGAAAAATGATCTTTCACTCCAAAGGACAGAGAAAGCTCTTTAAAGAATATGCTTGATAAATAGTCACTCACCGCATATGGAAACATTCAACATGACAGTAACATATATGCGAGCACATTCCACTTTTATGGAATTTCCAAGGAAAATATTACCACCGCTCTCACCAGAAATACAAAAAAGAAAATGATACAAAAACATTGGGGGGCTCCGCCACCATTGGTCAAAAATTGCCAACCAGTATTGAAGGAATAACGCTTGTGTCACACAAGGACAACTTGTTTATCAGTGTCTCATACTTGGCACTCTCTCAGATGATGGTGCTTTAAAGTTAACATCGGCAATCCTTATCAATGGTTGCATCCTATTGGCGAACATATAACACAAAACAAAGGCCATGCCGTTTCCTTCTAAGGAAAACTGAATATTATCAAAGCTTTTAATAAAAAGAGAACTCTACGAATTGATGAGAGTTTCAAGCTTGCTTCTATGAAAACTTCTATTGAAGATAGCCTTGGTAATAAAGGCACACTGATCGTAAAACATCACCCTACATGCTCATGTCAGCTATCACCATAAATTCAAAAAACCAACCTATCCAGAATGCGCGTTTCCGGTAGATGCGTTACCGCTTTTAAAAATACTTTGACCTCTATCTTGAAATGTAAGCAGTGTCACATATATTTCGTTTTGCACTTTATAAAAATAACGTATTGCATCAAAAATCTTTCAAGGTTTTTATTTAAAGAGCGGGGATAAGTAGTTAGGAATATATCTATATGAAAAAAAGTTTATTACTATGCGCAGTCTCTGGAATTCTCTTTTATTCTCAATCCAGTGTATCTTATGCCCTTAATGCAACTACATTACACCCCACATCTGTACCTGAAAAACACACACTTGATAATTCAAGAGTGGAGAAGCGAGTAAGACGTACAAGTTCTATATCTACAGAAACCGTAAAACCTAAAGAATCCGATGGAAATCCTACAAAACCTAGCACTAGTAAGGTTCTACCTGAAACGCCTACAACGAGAGATACGGTTTCTACCAGAAGAGGGAGAGAGAACAAATCTAGAAGACGTCCAACTATGGAATCCTCTTCTACACCCCCTTCAACCGAAGAATCTCCACCGAGACCTGCTATTTCCACACGGCCGTCTGCACAGCCCATGCCACCGATGTCACCAGTGCCTGCAGAACCGGCATCCCCAGCATCATCAACAAGAATGCCGTCAGCATCTTTAAGACCAATGTCCATGCAGCCAGCACCAGAAAAACCAGCAATGGTACAACTAGAGGGTGGAAGACCAGCACTAGAGCAAGAATCTGCAAAACCAGCGCCAACAATAGAGCCAGTACCTGCAAGGGCTGAAAAACCAGCACAAATTGAGGAAGTACACTCTGCAATTGAAGTGCACGATGGTAAGACTGTAACAAAGCGTAATGTTAAAATTCACGATAGATTTATTGCTGTAGATGTACGAGGGGAAAATTCAACAATAAAGATAATAGGAGGAACAGTTTCATCAGGCTTTATTGCATTGAGTGCATCAGAGAGTGGAACTATTGATGCAACAGCTATTACTGTAACAACACCATCGGTTGGTTTGCTAAACATGAACAGTACAATAAATCTGAAAGATTCAACTGTAAATATTACAGGTGATCATGGAACTTCTGGTATCGTTTTTCGCAACGCATTCCTTGTTCCCGAAGGGCGAGAGGCCCGTAATGCCGAAGAAGGTGGCGATAAAATCCAAGAAAAAGGTGCTGCCAGTAAAGTGATGCTCACAAATACGAAACTTTTCGCTAAAAATGGCATTGGTATTGGGTTGTATGGAACATCCGTAAACGGTGAAGTTAATCTCAAAGATTCAGAACTCCGTACTGATATGTTAGTAAGAAATACAAAAAATTCTGGAGCTCATCCGAATACTCTTATCTTAAATGCAGATCACTCTGTTTTAGAAGGTCGCGCAAGAACATCTGAAGGTAATATAACAGTTTTTACTTTAAACAATAAAGCAACGTGGCTTTTAACACCTAATAAAAAAGTAGAAAATAACGATAAAGATCCATCTGAATACGCATTATTTGGTGTTGATGAAAAATCATACTCTAGCCTTTCTATACTTAATCTCCAAGAAAGCACCATTGTGTTTAGCAAGCCGACAGATGGGCGTTATCAAACCTTATTTGTGGGTTCTAAACCGCAACAAAGAGACAAAGCACCTAATAGAACAACAGTTTATAGTGCAACAGGTGATGCAGAAATTCATTTGAACTCTAAATGGGACAACCACTCTCCAGTAACTGAACAGAAAACCGATCGTGTTGTGATCGCTGGCGATGTATCAGGAAGCACTGTAGTCCACATCAATCTTCAAGAAGTAGAAAAGAATAAGAAAAGAAGCAACATTGCTGTTATTTGGGAAGAAGGCATGACTTCTGTTCCTACATCAACACATGGAATTTCGCTTATTCAAGTTTCCGGAAAAGCGAACGAAGATTCCTTCAAATTAGCAAAGAATTATATGACAATGAGTGGCTTACCTTATAAGTATGTACTCACTGCCTATAAACCAGGGACATCTCATGCAAACCAAAATCTCTTTGGTACGAATAATAGTGATTTCTGGGATTTCCGATTGCAGAATGCCTATGTTGATGGTGATAAGAAAATCAGAGCACTTTTACCACAGGTTGCAAACTATTTAGTTATGCCCAATGCTTTGTTTTCTGCTGGATTTGCTGATGTGAATAATCAGAACATGTTGTTAGACAATATGCGCACAACAATGTCTGGACCGGAGAATAATAAAAAGCAAGGCATCTTCTTATCCACCTATAGTGAAAAGGTCACCTTATCTTCCAACCGTGACCCACTGCACTATGGCTATGGTGCTGATGTGAACTATAATGCTTTACAACTCGGTATTGTATTGGCTGCACTAGAAGGTAAAGATATTAGCACACATTTTGGTCTTTTAGGAACATACGGAAAACTTTCTTTTGCTCCAAAGGATATGGAAGATTCTGAAAAGACTACGCTTGATAAATGGTCGCTTACTGCTTATAGCGGCATCCAGCATAGAAATGGTGTCTACGTAAACACGCTCCTTTCCTACACAACTTTGAAGGGAAATGTTACCACGGCTCTCATTGGAAATGCTACAAAATTGGATGGCACTGAAATATTGACTGCATCTGCTACCGTTGGTCAGAAATTAGCAACCGGTATTGAAGGGCTGATGTTTGAACCACAAGCGCAACTTGTTTATCAAGATCTCATATTTGATGTTCTCTCAGATGCCGATGGTTTTGAAGTAGATATGGGTCATCCACATCAATGGTTGGTCCGTATTGGGGGACGTTTAACGAAAAATCTCCCCACCACTGAAGAAGGAAATGCTGTTTCCTTCTATGGAAAACTGAATGTTATCAGAACTTTTGGTGACAATAAGACAATACAAATAGGTGATACTTTTTATCTTGATCCTACCGGATCTTCAATTGAGAGTGGTTTTGGTGTTAATGCACAATTCTCTCAAAATATTGCACTCCATGGTGATATTAGCTATCGGAAGAAACTCCAAAAAGCCGGTGTATCTGGAACCAGTTTTTCCGGTGGAATAAGCTATCGCTTTTAAAACAAAACCAGTCTATATTTTCGTTAAAAGGCAGTACAATGTGCTGCCTTTTATTTATTAAATCTCTATTTTGAATAAAAATTTTGATACAAAAATGTTAAAAAACTATCTGATATATGAGCAATCATAGCCGAGCCACTATCAACCTTCACAAACTAACGTCCATTCGTACATTTCCATAAAATTTAGCCGTCAAAGAGAGATCTCTATCTAACTTGGAAAAACACTGTAAAATGAGAATATTGCATGATTTATCCCAAGCGATAGTTTTGCAGCGCGTGCCTTGATAAAACCTCTTTAATGCTGAAGAATTGATGCTTAAATCACAAACACAACTTGGCTTACCAACATCCATGCTTGCACATTCTCAAAGAGAGATATCCTTTAAAGTGAACATGGAACAATATATTGATTTATAATGATAATTTATCGTTTTACATATTGTAATGAGAGACCCGAATATGGGAGGATCTTCTCATTTCCACCCCTCTATTGAAGCAATAAAAACCGTTTATTGGCGCGCCACAAGTAGATGAGTGCGTAGATAAAACCCTCTAAGAAAAGAGTAAAAATCCCTCTTATAAACCGCTTCCATGCAAGAGCAGTCGACGAAATTGGGAATTGATAAGTGTAATGCTGATACCAACCTGTTCCCTCATAAGCGTGAAAATAGTGTTGTTCAATAAATTTTGCATTATACCATCTACGAGCAGCGTCGTGAGATGGACGTTGAACAACAAAAAGTGCTTTTTATAAGAGTCATACTTAGAAATTTTGACGATATTCCGTCATCTTTTGACAATCTCCAGTCATCCATAGAAGCAGACAGCATTGCCCTCTTCAACAGTGGTATAGTTTGCATTAATGCTCGAAAACATGTACCAACCATTTGATGAGATTGCCACCTTTACCCTCTTCTTTTAATTTGGCATTATGACTTTCAAAAGCATCCACAGCAATATCTTTTAAAGAATGGAGATTACGCATTGCCTCACATTTTTGTTTATCGCGTGTCTAATGGGATTTGTTTATCACGTGTCTAATGGGAGCACGTCCCTCACACAAAATGGAATGTCATTGTGTTGCACATTCACGTACTTGTTTTAAAGGAACCTCTTCTCACTGCTTCCCCCTTGCGCTTCTCCCAAGCCCATTTCATTGCGCTGCCTGTGAGCAATATAGCTTAAGATCCATTGGAGATTACCATCTTTACACTTATAAAGGCATAAACCGGCACTCTCATCCTATTTGCTAGCTCCTAATGTTGCGACTGCTCTTGCATGGAAGCGGTTTATAAAAGGGATTTTTACTCTTTTCTTAGAGGATTTTGTATCCACGCACTCATCTACTTGTGGCGCGCCAATAAACGGTTTTTATTGCTTCAATATAAACAAGCTTTAAATGAGAAAATTTTACCATATTCGGGGTTCTCATTCAACATGCAAAACGACAAATTATTATTATAAATCAATGTGTTGATTATAAAATAAAAAACACCCTTCATCAATGTTACAACATTGATAGCATCGCGTCCCATTCTACCAGTCGTCCACGTATAAATCTTCTCTATAACGCACAGATACGAAAAATGTCCCCTCATAAAAAGGAATAACATTTTGTATAAGTTTCCATAAAAAGGCGCGCACTCTATAGGAAGGAGGAGAAAGGCATCTCTCTAAAGAGCAAACAAAGCAGACCCCCCTTCCCTTTAAGGAAAAATCTCTCAATCAACCAAAAGAGAAATTGCCTCCCTACATCGAAAATCAATCTCTTTTATAGTAAAGAGCAAATTTTTTGTAATGTGAGAATAAAAATTGCATAAATTGCGTCACTAAAAATTAAAATACCCAAAGCTGTAAACAAATCTACAACTTCAGGTAATTATTTTAATTATTTAGAACGCCCGATATTGATTGAAATGGGATCACAAATTCCATCTGTTTCTTTTGCGTGTGCAGCTGTTTGCATAGCGCGCGAAAGATCGTTCGCTGCATCCAAGTGAATTTGAAGCAATTCACTATTACGACGTAATTTTTCCTGTAAATCTGATAACAAGCTTTCGACCTCATTCTCAATATCTTCATTCATGTAGCGTTTTATATCGCTCATAGATTTATTAAGATCACGTAAGCCACGTGTTTTACATAAATTTATTTCTTCATAATTTGGAACACCACTGCTCTCTAGCATATTGCTTTCATAATCAATCACTTGTGCCAACCCTTTAACAGCGGCTACAAATTTTGTCATTGCCCAATCACGATCAATAAGATTATTATCAAGCACTTTTACTTTTGATGCAAAACTATCATCACCATATTGCACTACAGACATTTTTATTTCCCCTCTTCAACAGTATTGCCTAATCTTGAACTCAAATGAGAAAGACTAAACAACCTTTCTGAATGCTGATACACCCGATTGAGCTCATTGTGCAGATATTATACCAATAACAGCACGATGATCCTTAAAAGCGTATATCTGTTTAACTTTCAACACAATATGTTTTAACGCAATATGTTTTAACACATTATATGAAAGTATATTTTTGTTATTTGTTTGCTCCGAAATCGCCATTGACGCGATACAAATTCTATAAAAGGCTACAAATCCTTAAACTCATACGCAGCGGTGACGAATTTTCAATCTTCGACAAAAACGACGATGCGTTGACTGCCATACATACTCAACAAAAACTTGCAGCCTATAAAGATAAAGATCTAAATTCTTAAAAATTTCAGCACTTTACCCTCCATAGCTTTTGGCTTTCTATGCATCTGATGCTGCATGCCATGTGACACTCCACAGGATCAGCTTGCACCAATCCACAAAGATTTACTGTTTTCTCCTACTCTATTTCCCACAGGCACAATATCCTACCCACAGTATCTGAAGAAAACTTTCTAAAAGTAGCCACGCAACAACATTAAAAAGATAAATTATAGCATCCATAGATTGCCTTTTTCAATTATCCTTCGCTTTTCTTTGCATTAGTGATGTATAGTACAGGATTTTTTAAGTTCTTTCAAGATGTTATGAAAAAACGTAAAGCCTCATCATGCTTCAATCCATAATGCTTCAAATCCCACACTGACGTTTTAGCATTTGGGTTGCTATACAATCCTCTTGCATATCATTAAATAATGCATAATTTTCCATTGCTATCACTTCTTTAAAATGGCTCTCTACGGAAAAAAGAAAGCGTAGAAACGATAATTTCCTCTGCAAAACAAAGATTTTTCCAAAACATAGAGCTTAACTTACAACATCCAGAAACACGCTATACTATTGCTCTTCTCTTGCAATAATCATAAATGATTGTACTGGATACTCCTTTATAAAAGCAGCTTTGGTCAATCTTGTTATGACATAAAATCAATCAGAAGACTTGTCTGAAAAGAAAAGCGTTTTTTGCCACATGGACAACCTGCTGCCTACACACTTAAAAAGCAAAAGAAAACAATAAACTTTTCACTTTTTTCATGACCCACAGTGCCAAAGCGCCCTCATTCCTCATAAGATTTAAAGAAGGATTTTAAACTTGCCGAATGTGCTGTATCAGCATATATTACAATTTGTAACATTATGTTATTCATAAATTGATAGCACAAAGAACAGACAAAGAACAGAAAGGGGGTTTTATGGCTGATCTCATAAAAGCCGCTATGCTTTATTCAACGTTGATCGTTAGCATCAATGCATTTGTTGTCTTAGCTCTCGTAATAAATGAGAAAGACTAAACAACCTTTCTGAATGCTGATAGACCTGATTATGCTCATCGTGCGGATATTATACCAATAACAGCACGATGATCCTTAAAAGCGTATATCTGTTTAACTTTCAACACAATATGTTTTAACACAATATGTTTCAACACATTATATGAAAGTATATTTTTGTTATTTGTTTGCTCCGAAATCGCCATTGACGCGATACAAATTCTATAAAAGGCTACAAATCCTCAAACTCATACACAGCGGTGACGAATTTTCAATCTTCGACAAAAACGACAATGCGTTACCTGCCATACATACTCAACAAAAACTTGCAGCCTATAAAGATAAAGATCTAAATTCTTAGAAATTCCAGACTTTACCCTCCATAGCTTTTGGCTTTCTATGCATCTGATGCTGCATGCCATGTGACACTCCACAGGATCAGCTTGCATCAATCCACAAAGACTTACCGTTCTCTCCTGTTCTCTTACCAAGACAACCAAAGGGTTTCATACAATAACTTACAAACACCTCCTGTAAGTACCCACACGATAACATCAAGAAAATAATCAAAATTACCCTTTCTCATAGATTATCCTTTCTAATTATTTTTCGCTTTTCTTTGCGTTATCTCTGCATAGTACAGGATTTTTTAAGTTCTTTCAAGATGTTATGAAAAAACGTAAAGCCTCATAATCCCTCAAATCCCACACTGACGTTTTAGCATTTGGGTTGCTATACAATCCTCTTGCATATCATTAAATAATGCATAATTTTCCATTGCTATCACTTCTTTAAAATGGCTTTCTATGGAAAAAAGAAAGCGTAGAAACGATAATTTCCTCTGCAAAACAAAGATTTTTCCAAAACATAGAGTTTAACTTACAACATCCAGAAACACGCTATACTATTGCTCTTCTCTTGCAATAATCATAAATGATTGTACTGGATACTCCTTTATAAAAGCAGCTTTGGTCAATCTTGTTATGACATAAAATCAATCAGAAGACTTGTCTGAAAAGAAAAGCATTTTTTGCCACATGGACAACCTGTTGCCTACACACTTAAAAAGCAAAAGAAAACAATAAACTTTTCACTTTTTTCATGCCCCACAGTGCCAAAGCGCCCTCATTCCTCATAAGATTTAAAGAAGGATTTTAAACTTGCCGAATGTGCTGTATCAGCATATATTACAATTTGTAACATTATGTTATTCATAAATTGATAGCACAAAGAACAGACAAAGAACAGAAAGGGGGGTTTATGGCTGATCTCATAAAAGCCGCTATGCTTTATTCAACGTTGATCGTTAGCATCAATGCATTTGTTGTCTTAGCTCTCGTAATAAATGAGAAAGACTAAACAACCTTTCTGAATGCTGATAGACCTGATTATGCTCATCGTGCGGATATTATACCAATAACAGCACGATGATCCTTAAAAGCGTATATCTGTTTAACTTTCAACACAATATGTTTTAACACAATATGTTTCAACACATTATATGAAAGTATATTTTTGTTATTTGTTTGCTCCGAAATCGCCATTGACGCGATACAAATTCTATAAAAGGCTACAAATCCTCAAACTCATACACAGCGGTGACGAATTTTCAATCTTCGACAAAAACGACAATGCGTTACCTGCCATACATACTCAACAAAAACTTGCAGCCTATAAAGATAAAGATCTAAATTCTTAGAAATTCCAGCACTTTACCCTCCATAGCTTTTGGCTTTCTATGCATCTGATGCTGCATGCCATGTGACACCCCACAGGATCAGCTTGCACCAATCCAAAAAGACTTACCGTTCTCTTACCAAGCACAAAAAAGTATTTTTAACAATAACTTAAAAGGACCTCCTGTAAATATCCACACGGTAGCACCAAGCAAATAATTTAAAACATTCTGCTGCATAGATTACCCTTTCTAATTATTTTTTGCTTTTCTTTGCGTTATCCATTCATAATATATTATTTTTTAAGTTCTTTCAAGAGGTTATGAAAAAATGTAAAGCCTCATCATGCTTCAATCCATAATGCTTCAAATCCCACACTGACGTTTTAGCATTTGGGTTGCTATACAATCCTCTTGCATATCATTAAATAATGCATAATTTTCCATTGCTATCACTTCTTTAAAATGGCTCTCTACACGGAAAAAAGAAAGCGTAGAAACGATAATTTCCTCTGCAAAACAAAGATTTTTCCAAAACATAGAGTTTAACTTACAACATCCAGAAACACGCTATACTATTGCTCTTCTCTTGCAATAATCATAAATGATTGTACTGGATACTCCTTTATAAAAGCAGCTTTGGTCAATCTTGTTATGACATAAAATCAATCAGAAGACTTGTCTGAAAAGAAAAGCATTTTTTGCCACATGGACAACCTGTTGCCTACACACTTTAAAAGCAAAAGAAAACAATGAACTTTTCACTTTTTTCATGCCCCACAGTGCCACAGCGCCCTCATTCCTCATAAGATTTAAAGAAGGATTTTAAACTTGCCGAATGTGCTGTATCAGCATATATTACAATTTGTAACATTATGTTATTCATAAATTGATAGCACAAAGAACAGAAAGGGGGTTTTATGGCTGATCTCATAAAAGCCGCTATGCTTTATTCAACGTTGATCGTTAGCATCAATGCATTTGTTGTCTTAGCTCTCGTAATAGAGATGCACTAAGATCTCTTAGCTTTTTTCGTGAAATGTCTAAATAACAGCAGATCAATCACGCTCTAATTCCAGCTGTCAGATCCAACTTTTCTTGTGTAAGCTTTGTTTTTATGTGTATTTTTAACAATAAGGTTCAATGTTTTCATTCTGCCTTGAATCATAAGATCCTTTTGAGAATAACCTTATCCTCTTCCACTTTCTATTGAAAAACAGAACACAACAATCCCCAAACTTCGTTGATTTTTTAATGAGGTATACGAGTATCGTGCACCTCGTGCATCTATTTTAAACACAAATCTCTTTTCACTCGTAAACGCTGTTAAATCCTTGCCTCATGAAGACACAACACTCTTTAAAGAGACTGTATGATAAAAACTTGTTCTGCTTTTCTCTCATCCCTAAGTTTCTACATCTTCATAAAGGGGATTGGTATTTTTGCTAGCCAATTTTCTAAACTCGAACGAAAACCACGGAAACATACCAAAAGTCCAGCCTGTTGCATGTATCGTGATATGTTGCCCCATTGAGCACCACTCCTTTTACGCTTATGAAGGTGCAAACCGGCCCCATCCTCCTCTTTGCCAACCCCCAATGTGCGATAGCCCTTGCATTGAGACAATTCATAAGAGGCATTTTTACGCTTTTTTTCTCGTGTTTTTACCCACACGCTCATCACGCTTGTGACGTGCAAGCGAGTAGTTTGATTTGATTCAACATAAACAGATTTGAAATGAGAGAATCTTTGGATACTGGAGTCTCTCATTCAACATGCAAAACAATAAATTATCCTTATAAATAAAAATGTTATCATGAAGAGAAAAAACTCGAAAAAGAAGAGAAGAGCTCCGATTTACTGAAAGAAACATCTTTGATGTTTAAAACAAAATTTATTCTCTCGTAAAAGAGAGCAAAAAACAATCTTGTTATAAATTCTTTTCTTTATAGCTTCACTGCTGCCCTTTTATCTTCAGATTCACGAAATCTAAGCATGATTTTTAACCTCCCAAAAGAAGTTGTCTACCCGCTTTTATTGCATTCTCACAATTTTGAGATGTATGCATAGATGGCCCACCTAAGTAACACTTCTTTTCCCACTCAAGGCGCAATTTTTCGTCTTTCTTAAAATCTTCTACGCTATAGGTTTTTTCGCAACCAACAGCGACAAGCCCTGTGCAAAGAAGCAGTGTTGTCATAATGACTTTATTCATAAATAAATTTTCCCCTTCTGTTTTTCAGATTTACGAAACTTTTGATACGATTTTAACGCCCTATAAAAGTTGTACACTCGGCTCATCGTGCCTTTTCATAATTTCAAAACCACCTATACATTAGATTTTTTGCAACCAATGACGATAAATCGAGCCTAAAGCCTAAAGAATGAACGTTACCATAAATATTTTTTTATGATTTAATGGTTCTCTTCTTTTTGCTCAGTTTCATTCCTCTTTTTGGTATCTCCACGAAGTTCCTTTGCAAGGTTTTTATAATGTTCTTGAAAAAGTTCCATATCGGCTTGTATGACATTTTTACAATTTTTGGATGTCTCTAGAGAAGATGGTCCCATTTTCTCACATTTTTCTGCCCATTCTTTGAGTAACTTCTCATCTTTCTTAAACTCTGCTACGCTGTAGGTTTTTTCACAACCAGCAGCAACAATTCCAGTGCAAAGAAGCAGTGCTGTCATAATGACTTTGTTCATGATTAATTCCCCTTCTGTTTTTCAGATTGACAAAGTTTATGGCACGATTTTTAACGTCCCCAAATAAGTTCCATATATGCTTGGTGGGCATTTTTACAATTTTTGGATGTCTCTAGAGAAGATGGTCCCATTTTCTCACATTTTTCTGCCCATTCTTTGAGTAACTTCTCATCTTTCTTAAACTCTGCTACGCTGTAGGTTTTTTCACAACCAGCAGCAACAATTCCAGTGCAAAGAAGCAGTGCTGTCATAATGACTTTGTTCATGATTAATTCCCCTTCTGTTTTTCAGATTTACAAAATTTGAGCACAACTTTTTAGTGCCCCATAAAAAGTTCACCAAGCGCTTGTCCAGCATTTTTACAATTTTGAGATGCGTTCATAAGATCCCCCTCCTAGCTCTCCACATTTCTCTAACCATCCTTCAAGTAATTTTCCATTGTTCTTAAAATCTTCTGCGCGATGGATTTTTCGCAACAAGAAATAATAAATCCAGTGCAAAAAAGCAGGATGATGATAATGATTTTGTTGAAGAATAAATTTTGCAAAGAACGAATCTCAGTAAACCGATTACTTACTTTCAGCATCCCCCCCTCTAAACATTAATATAAATTAATAAAATGGGCGTATAGCTGAAAAAAAGAATGAGCGCTACCGTTTAATTGTAATATTTTCTTTCTTTATTATGAAATAAACAGAAAATAATATCTCATTCACAACCATTCTGAGCGCAATTTAAGCATTCTCAACACAATTCTACATAGAAAACGACCTGTCTGTTTAAGCGCGAGACAGGTGACAAGTGGTGTTACTTTTAAAATGATCACCCCCATAGATGAGACGTGGAGAAAAAGAATTGTTCATGATATCTGATTATATGGTGTTGAAACCTGTGAAACACGGCAATTTGCCTCACGCAATGGAATTAAGTGGCCGTGCAGTGCTTTTGCTACGGCGTGGCTTGTTTCAAACCAATTGATAAAAATGTTATTTGTCGGCAAGCGCCTGTCATTCAACAGGTTTATTATGCACAGTATTTGGTTGATGGGATTAATCTTGCGCGCTTGGGGCTTACCACATCACCTTGATTTATAAGGATAGTTCATTGTTTTGTAACTTGAATGAGACTCCAATATCCCAAGATTTTCTCATTTCAAACCTACTTATGTTAAATCCAATAAAATCCTTCCCTTGCACGTCACAAGCGTGATGAGCGTGTGGGTAAAAACACGAGAAAAAAAGCATAAAAATGCCCCTTATGAATCGTTTCAATGCAAGAGGTACTGCAACATTGAGGCTAGTAGAAGAGTATAATGGTGCTGGCTTGCAGAAGGCATGATGGTTTTGACAAAAGATCAGGACCATTTTCCCTCACCCTACCGATTATAAAAACTTACAATCTGCTGTGTAAAAAGCGCAAAATGAACTGTAGTCTAGTAAATTTGAACAGCCATAAGAGTGGAGAAGAGACAATGGCAGTTATAATCCCATTGATCCTTAAAAATATGAGAAAACCAAAAAAGCAAGTGAGACGTCAATGGAGCCAATGATTTTGCTGCTTTTTGATTGTGCTTTGCACCCATTCTATAGTTGATGGTGGGCGCTCTTGGATAACATCAATCATAGAAGTACCAAGTCAAGATCAGGTGGCACTAAGCGCAATAAGAGTATGTTATAGAACCAAGATTAAATATACGCAACTCACCCCCATAATGGAAACTATAATTATCAGTGGTATTCCAAACAATAATGGCATCTCTTCTCCTTGCATTTCTGTAAAACAGCAACCAAAATATTAACTTTATACGCGCTGCTGCTTCTTTAACATCTTAGTATGCCCTTAAATCAATCCGTGTATATTCAAAAAGAAGATGAAGAGCGGATAGGTCAATTTTCAATATTTTTTAGTGTGTGCATATTGCAAGGAATATACTGTGCTTCATCTCAATTTTTTTCGTCGTTTTTGTTACCTCAATGGGGTCACGTCCCTCACGTAAAACAGAACGTTGCCGCTAAAACAGAACATTATTGTGTTGCCAATTTACACACTTACTTTAAAGCAACATCTCTTAATTGACTGGTAAATGCGCTCTCAAGCCCATTTCACGACAGCGGTCTGTGGAATGGTATAATAGTCAAGCTATTAAGCACCACTCCTTTTACGTTTGTGAAAGTGCAAGCAACTGTTATAAAATCTGGCAAATGAACATCACTCTACGTACAATCATCAAAAAGCAATTAGGAATATAAAGAGTTTTGTTCCCAATATAATGAACTCACCGTCTTAGAAAAAAGAAACGGCATGGAGATATCAAATATATCAATGATCGTCATCTACTGTAGTGTTAAGGGGTGTTATGTCTTTATTTTTGTTAAGTTTTATAACTCCAATAATTCCAGTGGAAATAATGAATGCAGACATAGCTAAAAAAGAGCTCGCTAATCCCACGAGTGCAAAAAGCCCAGCAATAAAGCTAGACACTGCTTCAGCAGAGTTTGCTAGAGTTGAAAAGGTTCCAAAACTTTTACCAAAATCTTCACGACGAGAGTATAATTGAAGAGCTGAGACTAAACTAATATCCACAAATGCACCAATAAATCCTAAAACAAATGCTAACACGAGAAGGAGTTTTAAATAAAGTGCTGCGGCTAAAGGCATAACAAACAGAATAACCCCATACAGAAGCCAAAATACCATGAGCTTCAACGATGTGATATTGAATATAATTTTATGATATAACAAACCACCGACAATAGTTCCAACAGCAATGAGAGAAAAAATATAACTCACCAAGCTTTCCTGTCCACCCGCAGAAAGAACAAAAGCTGGAATTAAAAATCTTAAAATTGCACCAGTAAAGAGAATAGCAAACGATGAGCCAACGAGCGTAATAAATAAATTATTATTTTCTGTAGAAATATATTTAAGATAGGAAGCTGTTTCTCGATAAATTTGTATAAAATGGAATGGTTTATTCTTACTTGAATTTAAATTCATGAGATGAAACAACACTATAAGAGATATAAAATAGGTAAAAAAATCAAAAATGAGCACTGCCGATTTATTTGCTAAAAAAAGCAGTAGGGAACAAACTAAAGGACCAATGACGGATGCAGTTTCGTCTATAATTTGTGCAATGCTATTTGCCTTTGTAAGATCCTTTATTGAAAACAGTCTCGGAAGAGCAGCTTGAAAACTTGGTTGAAAAATACTTCTTCCTATCGTCGTACATATTGCTGCAAAAATAAGAACAATAATATGTGCAGTACCTGTTATAGTGGTTATAAAAACAAATAATGAGGCTAATAATCGAATAAATTCACTGAAGATCATATTTTTCTTCAAAGAAAAATTATCAGCTAACCAACCTCCTATAGGGCCAAAAAAGAAAAAAGGGATAAATCGGAAAAAATAGACAAGACCTGTAAAAAAGTAGTTATCTGTTAATTCTAAGACAAGTAAAACAAAAATAACTTCATAAGCATAATCACCAACTTTAGAAATAAAGAGAGAAGAAAAAAGAGCTAATGGACTCTTTTTTAAAAATAAATTCATATCAACTATCCAATATTAAACTCTTCTACACTTAAAGTTACACTCCATTTAATAGAATTTGTGATATGAACTTCAAAGTGATCGTATATTCTAATAAATCTCTTAAGTAAGTTAATAGAAAACTTTTAAAGAAATACGCATCATGATACAAGCATTGAGACCAATATTAAGCAATATAATATTTTTTTCTTAATTGCTTTTTGAAAAAGAAAAAATGTAAAAACTCTTAGAGAAAAATCTGCCATATACGTACAATAAATAGCTCACATTTTTCACACGAGTGCGATACTGTTCTTAACATTTATACAATGTAATATTAGATTTATTCTTTTATAACTTTTTTTGAGAAGAATGGATAAAGTCAACACGAGAAAAGAGGGAACCATGCCTTTTTGTCAAGAATACTGTAAATTTCTCTATTCTTGACGACGAGTAGAAGATGCTTTTTAAGGAAATATTTGAGCATGTTATTTTAACCTGAAGACAGCAATGCATACGTACTCATTACTGATAAGGAGATATGCTTTAAATTTCTTGCTAGAGCAGGAAATTATCAAAAAAGTCAGATTTTAGTTTTGATTGCAGTAGAAATATTTATCCTTTAAAAGGAAGGATATATCACACATCCATAAGCTCTTTTTTAGTTATAAATCTACCTGTTTTATCCAGTTTTTTTGCAATAAATGCCTTTAAAATACGTTGATCTTCTTCTGGCATCAGCCAAAACATAATATGAGTATACCAATATCAACCTAGTTTCGTAAGTTTCCAAGAGTCATTATCTTCCACTATAAGAGTATTCGATAAAACAACATCTCGTTTAGCAAAAATACTGCTAGGCACAAAGTCCATTTTTATTAAAGATTTTCTCACTAAACCATGATAAGGGAACCGTCGGATGATTGGCTTTATCTCATCTAGAATTGGAGAGTATTTTCTAGCATCTGCTAGCATTCTTTCGCTCTTAACGGCTGTAATGTAAGCATTATGATGAGAATAATTTGTTATTACGTGCTCACCTATTGATGAGACGGCATTTACTCCAAAACCATGCAAATCACAATTTGAATATCCAAAACCATGCGCATGATACACAAAACTCTATTCATCCCTAACTATTATCAGAGGACGCATTGGGGATACGAATATAACCATGACCATTATGAGGCATAAATTCCTTATTTCTCATGTAAGCATCTATAAGCATATTTCATAGAAACTTTTCTCGTTGTTGTTAAGACCTAAACCACGATTTTCGATAGCTTTATGTAATTTCACTTGAATTACAACATTGTCAATTGTGTATATCTCTATAGTATGTTCAGAACAGTAACGAGATAGAATACTCTTGATCACAGTTTACATGGATGAGATCTGCTTCTCAAAAAGAAAGACTAAGTCGAAAAAACTTCTCGTCGTATATCATTTTTTACATTTTTCCATATTTCTGTGAAAGCAATTCACGCACTTCATCTGCTATTTTTGTTCCACGGCTGGCGCAACTCATCTTAATCAAGCGATGCAAACTTTCTGGCACATCAATCGTGAGACGCTTCATAGATTTATCCACACTGCCTTTGCGGCTTTCTACCCATGCATCAACCGTTACAGCAGTTGATTTATTGGTTGGTTTTGTACCAATCTTAATCTTTTTGCTCATTGTGCGAACTCCTTGACTTCCGCTGCAACAGCTTCAATCTCTGCTGCCGCTAATCCTTGCTCATTGATTTCATAGACTGCTTTTCCTTGCGCTGTAGCTTCCGCAAAAATCACACGCTGTGCAACACTTGTCGAAAGAACATGTACCGGATACACGGCAAGGGCTTCACCCACATCACGTCCTATCGCTGTATTGACTATTTTACGATTAATGACAAAAGCAGATTTTAAATTTTCCTTATAGACACGTGCTTCGTCAATAAGCTTTACGATTCCATCGGCTGCCCAAATATCATACGGACTAGGTTGCACGGGAATAAGCACGAAATCCGAAGCCATAAGAGCACTGCGTGCAAGATCAGTCACGCGTGGAGGACCATCAATAATGATATGATCATAATTATGACCAATCTGTGTAATTTCTTTGTGAACCGTTGCACGCGGCAAACCGACAACTGGGAATAAAGGATCACCTTCACGAGCAGCCGCCCAATCTAAGGCACTCCCCTGCGGATCACCATCAATAAGCAACACACGTGCTCCAGTACGTGCAAAGCTAGCAGCAAGGTTGACACTCAACGTGGTTTTCCCTACCCCCCCTTTTTGATTCAACAGTCCAATGATCATGAATTACGCCTTTCAGCTTTATCGTTTTTACGATTATACAGAAAGGAACAAAGCATACAAGAATCATCTCACATGCTCAACGCAATGACGTTTCTTATTTCACAATAAAATTGGCAATATGAACCAACCCCATTCAATGCTTGAAATGCACCCCATCTTTCTCTCGATATAATCAACCACAAAAGCAACCACAAAGGAAAAAGTTGTGACACCTCATTGGAGAGAATACATCTCTTTATAAGAAGAGTTCGCCCTTTATATATTACCTTTACATATCAAATGAAAATACCAAATATAAGAAGTTTTTCCACACTCCCCCCCCCTTGATTTAGAATCATAAAAACTCCTTTTTTGTACATCACAGCACCTCGCAAGAGGAAAAATATGTGTATAAAAACCATTTGAGAAAGAATCCAATATGCTTGTTATGAACCCTCTTAATGTAAGAGCAGATATAATATGAGCAGCTGTGAAAAGAATAAAAACGCTGGCTTACACTTTCATAAACATAAAGAAGATGGCGCCCAATGATCATGGGTTAGACGCTTCACAAGCAAGACGAGAGAGAGAGGATTGAGAGCAAGATGAGATGGTCTCTTTTAAAACAAGTCCATGAATGTTTAAAATAAATCGATAAGTGCGTAAGCACACTGGTATGCTGTTGTTGATGAGAGTCGTTTCTTTTCTTTTATTTTCTTTTAAGAAGACGAAAAACACAAAAGCAAGCACTGCACAATCTCCATTGAGCACCACTCCTTTTACGTTTATGAAGAAGTCAGCCGGCATTGTCTCTATTTACCAACTCCCAATGTTGCGACAGCCCTTGCATTGAAGAGCATTCATAAGAGATATTTTTATGCCTTTCTTTAACAATTTTTATCCATACGCTCATCCCACTCATCCCACTTGTTATGTGCAAGAAAGTTATGTGCAAGCAAGTGGTTTTAATTAATTCAACATCAATAGGTTTGGAGTGGGAGGATCTTACGATATTTGGAATTCTCATTCAATATCCAAAACAATGAATTATCATTATCAATCAATGTCTTGCCCTCTATGAGAAACAGAGTCCCCTTTCTAAGAGCTGTAAATTCAAGCCCACTTTTGTGCATCCCTTAAACAATACCTTTGGTAAAAGGCTCGCGGATACAGCAAAACCAAAGAAAGTTAAAAAAATCTTTGCGAAATGGAAACCTCTCTTGTTTCAGCAGCAGCAGCACCTCATCCCTCTCCCGTAAAAAAACTCTCCCCAAACAAGCGCAAGCAACATATCAGAGGTTGCCGCCAAAAGCAGAGAACAAAAACATCATAAGATGAGAATAATAAACAAGTCTTATAGGATAAAATGTCTTGCATAGCACAGGCATATTTTCTTCACCCAAACCTATTCTTCTCGACAGATGGAGCATTTTTGTTAAAATGCTCTCTTTAAAAACCTCAAGCTTTACCATTGAGTATCCTTTTGGATACCAAATAAGAGCACATCATAGAGATATACCTTGTCAGGGATGAAAAAGGATGAACTTGCAACAAATTGAACCTAACATTTTTATCAGTGCACAAATCAATGTAGAAAACATCCAAACATTAGCACAAGCTGGTTTTAAAACAATCATCTGCAACCGCCCCGATCAAGAAGATCCGCATCATCAACCTGATTTTTCTCTCATTAAAGCGGCAGCACAAAAATATGGAATAAAAGCCTACTATATTCCCATTATACCTCCTACAATAGAAAAATCAGCTATTGAAACCATGCAAACGATTTTAAAAACAGCCCCCAAACCTCTTCTCGCCTATTGCCACCAAGGGACACGCTCGATGCATCTTTATCGTTTAGCATGCCTTTAATCAGTTGTCTTAACCAACCATCAAGAAACAAGCGGTAACCTTCTGAACCATAATAAAATCTGTAGGATTTCAGAAGATTATGCAAAAAAAGGTAAGACAATGACTAAATCAGATCTCCAGACATTTGATTCTCCCTCCCAACAACGAAAAAGTCATATATTCCACGATGTTTTGGAATATATTTTTATAATCATTGTCAGTTTAAGTGCTATTTTTGCTGCTCTCATATCCTTTTCAGATCAACTTAAGGCATATTTTTAAAAGTAAGCAGCCTATCTAATTCCGACAATGGTTTTACTGCCATCAAAACTTCTCTTGCTGCTTTTTCATCACGTTGCATTTGCGCAATGAGAGGTTCAAGCCCATCGAATTTTTCTTGCCCTCGCAAAAACTGTAAGAAAGAAACAGTGCAGCTTTCTCCATAAAGGTCACCATTAAAATCAAACAAATAGGTTTCCAGCAGCGGCACCCCATCTTTAACCACTGTTGGTCGACAACCAAAACTTGCAACCCCATCATGCAAAACACCGTTAGCACGACGCAACCGTACCGCATAAACACCATGCGCCAAACTGGTTTGAGGAGGTAACATCTGATTAGCGGTAGGAAATCCCAAAAGCCGGCCGAGTTTCTCGCCTTGGATAATATTTGAGCGTACCCGATAATGATATCCTAACAAATGGGCTGCTTTTTCCACCTGACCTTGTGAGAGAAGCTTACGAATAGAACTAGAGGAGATGATCAACTGTTGTGGATCTTGCGGATTACTCACGCAAGAAATTTGAACCACCTCAAACCCACATGCTTTTCCCCTTTCATAAAGAAGGTGTGAATTTCCACTTTTGTGATGACCAAATTGAAAATTTTCACCCGTTACCACAACAGAAACATCAAAGGCTTGTTTTAAAATTACAGTGATAAATTCATCTGCTGAAAGAGCAGCGAAATGCGCATTAAAAGGCTGTTCAATCACACCATTAAACCCGAGGATTTTAAAAATTTCTGCTTTTTCAGCAGCCTCTGTCAAGCGATCTACAGGCGTTGAACATTGAAAAAAACTTCTTGGATGCGGTTCAAAGGTTAAAACAATAGCAGGCTTATTTCTTATACGCGCTAAATCAAGCGCTTTTTGGAGTACCACTTGATGTCCACAATGAACACCATCAAAATTTCCAAGTGCCAACACTGCCCCTCGCCAAGCCAAAGGAAGCATACGAATCCCCCGAAGACGCAAAAAATCAGACATCACTGAAGTGCCCACATTATCGCTTGTGGCTTATAACCATGACGTTCAATAAAAGAGTGCAAAGCTTGCTTATCTATCACACCATTTTGCATATAATCATAACGATGAATGCCGCCCATAATGTAAAGGACATCGACACCAAAATGGATTGCACCTTTGACATCAGTCAACAGGCCATCGCCAATGGCTAAAACTTGACTTTTTTCCATTGTTCCACGAATTTTTTGAAGTTTTTCAAAAGCACACTCATAAATAGGCGCATAGGGTTTTCCGGCAATGCGCACCTCTCCCCCTAATTGTTGGTAAAGACGCGCCAGTGCACCAGCACACCAAAACTCCTGATTTCCATAATGGACAATCACATCAGGATTGGCACAAATAAACGGCAAGTTACGCGCCCGCATACGGTGAAACATATCCTCATAAGCAGACGGTTCTTCATCAAGACCTTCAAGAAAACCACTACAAACCACGACAGAGGCTTCCCATTCCTCAACCAGTTCACAATCTAACCCTTCAAACAACATCAAATCACGTTGCTGACCAATAAAAAAAACTTTACGCGGTGCAGCACGAATGAGATCGCGCGTTACATCCCCTGAAGTAATAATGGCATCATAATAATCGCTATGAACATTCATACTTTGTAATTGAGCGATGACATCTTCGCGCGGCCGAGGTGAATTGGTCAAGAAAATGACATTTTTTCCCATCTGTCGAATTTTGTGCAACACTTTCAATGCCGGTTCAAATGCGTGCACACCATTATGAACAACACCCCAAACATCACAAAAAACAGCATCGTAATGTGCTATAACATTATCAATATGCGTAACTTCATTCATGTTGCACCTGCTTATATGCTTGCCATTTATCAAACTCTCTTTTATTTTGAAACTACTTATCGGAAGAGTATTCTTCTGTCATCTGCTTTCTCAACATCCTCTTTTTTCTCTGCGGTTTGCCAAACTTTAATACAGAAGATCATTGTTTCTCTCTGGACACTTTTGATCATCAAATACGATCTCAATTATACATCAGAAAAGCATAAATTATAAAAATAATATTTTATAGTTCATTGATTTTTATATATTTTTTAATATCATAATGATGGGAAATAATTGGAGGGGGGGGGAATTCATTTATGAAATACAAATAGAAAACAATTTTTGCAATTGCTTTTGCATTTTCTTGTTGTTTAAATTTCAATTCCTACACTAAAGAGAAAGCTTTTGCCCATACTCAGCAATATAAGATACAGCCAAGAGGAGGAGCATACCGTTCAACAAATGTGACACTCATCAACAACCTTGATATACCTTTACAGTTAATTGATTAAGCTCTTGAGGGTGGACAATAGGCTTATTATTCTAAATCTTACATTCCTTCAGGGATGTCAGTAATCTTGGGTACAGCATCTCACGCTTGGCTTTATTTGGCTTGATGGAGCCGGCGGGTTGGGTAAGATATCGGGTAAAGGATGATAACACTCTTAAAAATTTCAATGGTACAATCCATTTTGGGGAGCAAATAATTACTCGGCAACAGCATCCAACAAAGATTATGATTTTTCAAGATTAGGCGGCGTGGGTGATAATACATCAACAACTTGGACTGGATACAGAAAAGCTCCAATAAAAAATTATACTGTTCTTGCTAATGGCTGATCTGCAAGCATGGCGTTTAAACACAGGCAACCCGAATGCATCGGATAACAGAGAACCATGGCTAAAAACAAATAAAACAGTTGCAAACGCAATAAAATCGCACAAAGCTACATTTCATATCGTGAATGGAGATTTAACAGAATTTTGTCGACCAACAACCTATCATGATTACATCAGATGTATACAAAAACCTCGGTTTTCCTGTCTATGAAGGATTGGGCAATCATGATTAGGCCAATAATGTTGATGATTGTACAATTCCTGAATTATTAAATTTTTCTAAAGATACGTGTGCCATAAGTGCCGTTAAAAGAATGTGGAGTGAGATAAAAAAATACAGCAATGCTTTAAATAATTTTAATAAAGACAGAACAGAAACATGGTTCTCTGGACATGGCACAACGACCTATGTTTTCAGGGAAAGTTTGAGCTATTCATGGGACTTTGGAGATATTCACCACATACAGCTTCACAATTATCCAATGTATACTGTTAATTTAAATGCAAGTGGCACCATCGTGAAAATAGCCAAATCTCTAGATTGGCTAAAAAAGATTTAGCCGCTGCTGATGCAAGAGGTCAGGTTACAATTATAAATTTCCACGACGCAAAAAAAGCTTCTCCTTTTGCTTCATATTTTCTTGATCCCAAAAACACTCAAGATTTACAAATATTCAAATCAATCATTACAAGCCATAACGTAAAAGCAATTTTTGTAAGACATACGCATCATCAATCCTCTTGTCGCGCCAAAGATAATAAAGTCTTCGTCAATATCCCTCTATACACAGCGGGAGCGCTCTTTAGAGGAGACTACTCCCTCCTAGAAGTAAAAGGGAAAAACATTCACGTTAAAGCCTATAATGGACAAACAGGGAAAGAAAAATCACAATGTCAAACTTTGAATGCATGAGAGATGGCTTTAAAGAGCCACTTCGTGATGTCTTCAAACATCAGACTTCTTTTTTTACTGAAAACTAAGCTGCCTTTACAAAGAATGAATCACGAGAAGATAAGCTCTCTCTTGTAGATATTGAGCTAAAAATGGAATGCACCACTTTTGGTATTATTTATACTATTCACAGAAGACATACACAAAGAAAATATGTTTTCTTATGTACCGTAATATAACAGCATCTCCTCGGATAAACATATTTTTTGAACGATAACAGGGGGAATTTCTGAAATTATCCAACACAGTGCATTGCTTTTAAAGCATAAAAACAGTGCATAGAGTGCATAAGATCGTTTAATATTTTAGTCATTTTTCAAATACTCTTTTATTATGGAATTTATTATAGAAGCGTATTAGAGGACAACAAAAGCTGTTCAATGACAGGTTTTGATGTTGTTTAACAAAAATCTCCCTCTGTGTTTCAAAAAGTTGGCGATACATTTTCTTTCTTAAATTTTTCATAATCTTTAAGAAGCAATGAAGACTATAAATTGCTCTTTCCCCTTATCCACTCTCCTAGTTATTCAAACTGACGAGAGCACAACCCCATCTATGCTTTTTGCACAGCAGATGATAAAAATGCACAATCTTCTAGTGAGGAAAAAGAGAGCAGCAGACCACTAAAAGAAGAATTTGAAGTATCCATCATAGAGTTTGTAGTTATCATAGCCTTTTGTGTTATGGATCTTAGTTGGTTCTTTGACGTGCTTTATTACCTTTATCCCCCCTGACTACAAGCTTCCATTTCTTCAATAAATCGCTTCCATTTCTTCCATAAATAAAGTAAAAGTTGCATATTTTTTTCTGCTGTGTAAATAATATGCTAGAATACTAACGAAGCTGTGCGTACTGAATTGAGAAATATGGGGGGAAAGTTAATGAATGAATTGATTACGCGTCGCGACGAAGAAATTTCAGACGAAGAACAGCCCACCCCACCCACGGAAGAATACGGAGTATTAAAGTACGCACTCTTCATTGTTCTCTTGGATATTCGTGGACATATTAAAGGCATATTAAGAATCATAAAAAAAAACAAGTTTTTTCATGCTATTTGGGGGTACTCTGGTTTTCTTACTATTCTTAGGACCTCACTTGGAGTTTCAAACATTAGAGACTAGATTAAAGATTAGAATAGCTTTCACAATCATGTTACCTGTATGGATTATTCTAGGCTTTGGCGCTATGTTCCTCAGTTGGTTCTATGACATACTCTTATTACGTCTCGCACCACCTGATATTAATTTTGCACTCTTTGATTGATGTTACCGAATAGAGGAGCAGCACACCATTAACCACAGAACTCATACACAGCGCGGTTAACTAAAAAACTGCTTAGCTACGTCGATACCTTACTTACTTTCTCACTTCCCCAGTTTTTTTGAAAATCCTTAAGGGTCAATGGGATTATAGCAACCATTGTCTCTTCTCCAATCTTCTAGCTGTTCAAATTCGCTAAACCACAGTCCCCTTCGTGCTTTTTGCGCGGCAGATTGTAGGTTTTATAATCTGTAGGGTGAGGGAAAATAATGCTGATCTTTTACCAAAACCATCATTCCTTCGGCACCCCTTCGGCAAACACCAAGCGCGCAAGATCAACCTCATCAACAAAACACTACACATAATAAACCTGTTGAATGACACATGCTTGCCGACAAATAACATTTTTATCAATTGTTTTGACACAGGTTACACTTTACCTTGCAATGTCTCTCAACAATCGCCTTAATTCTAAAGAACTTAATAAAGAATTATGAAATTTTAAAAAGCTGGTCTTGCTATATAGTATTTATATTAAAAACAAAATTTCATTATGTTTACTTGAATATAATATAATGTATAAATCAAATCCCATCAATTAAGAACATATGTAACTATATTGTATTCTTAAGAAGTTAAAAATAAAAAATATAATATATTTCAATCTTAAAATATTTTTTAAATAAGTAAAAATAATAGATCAACATTTTAATTAAAACACTAAATGAATAGTTGACAAAAACAAATAATTATGAAAATAATAATACATTTAATACAAAATGCATTAATTAAGTTTTTGTATTAAATGTATATTAGACAGATAAAATAATATGCATCATGAATAGATATCATGATAATTCTATGTTTAGAGAGTGCAATAAATAAAATTTATTTTTAAAGATTGTAAGTGGTGATTATGATGAAAATATTTAAGCATTGTGTAGTATATTTTGTTACAATAGCTCTTTTCTTTTCACAGGTTTTAGGAGCAAATGCTCATTCTTTGAATAAGAGCTCTCAAGATTCTGATTTCATTTCTATAATGGAACAAGACAACAAAATTACGAGAGTCATTAATATGATTTCAAGTTATATTTCAGAACAAAAAACTGAAAAAAATGTTAAAAAGGTAGCGGCTCTATTCGGATTTGAAGCAGCAATCTTTGGTTTGATAGCGTATTTTGTATATTTCTTCACGCGCAGGACAGATTCACGTCGTACATCCAATCAAAGGGCATTCGATGCTTTTGCTCATAGCGCATGGGCACTGAATTAAGATATTTATTTAATGATATTTTAATATCTACTGTTCGATGTTTCATATTAATAGACCGTGATTCAAACATCGCGGTTTATATATTTCTTTAATTCATCAACACTAGTAAGTTTATCCTGTTACCCCATAAACACTGTTCTTTAGAATGGAAATAATAAGGCATTTTTTCTTTTTTCATTATAATTGAAATAGCTTTCAAGCTCTTTATAAGCATAAATATTGCTATTCTCGTTGTACAATCCACAAGCACATGAACATGCATATTTAAGAATACAGCACCGCCCCTCTTTTATTTCATTAGCATTTAGAATTAATAGAATTGCACATAACCATACACCACCATCATAAAAACAGTAGGATGCCCCATTCACCACCCAATTTGACTTTTTATTCCAATAGATCTCTCCCCCTTCATCAAATAAATTTAGTGTGCTTGTATTCTTTAGTAACATGGCAAAAAGATAGGCTTCTACCTTATGTAAGGAAACCAATACTTAACAAACCAATACCTAAAATTGACCTCGGCTCACTTTGCTACTTCAACAGTCTCAGCTATCATCCCCCATTTTAACGCTCTCACCCCGTATCTTAAACAATATATACTTTATGCGTCTTTTCTAAATGCTTGATATTTTCCATAAATTATTAAAGTTGTGTTTTTAGCCTCCCAAATTTTGAGTAAAAACACCTACAAAAATGACAATTTTTGTGACTTATCATTAAAAAGATTGTCGGCACGCGGGAGCATTTTTATTTTGCTTATTTTTTACCTCTATTCATCAATTTTGCTATAGAAATTCTGTTTTTATAGCGTTTTTTAGCTTATTTTTCTCCTTCTAACCAACCGTTATAAATCGCAATACCATTGATCATAATCCCTTTTTATAAAAAAGAGAAAAAGCATAACTTCAAGTTATCATGTGATAAAGGAAGAGAAGATATCTCTCTGTATCATCAACGATGAAACAGCTTGTGCTAAAATAATTGTTTTCACTTCTTTCATGAAGAACACAAATAAAAATAGAGAAGCTATTTTGAAAGCAACCGTATCTTAATGGATGAACACTCCACCTCTCTGAAAAAGCATACAAAAAATTCCTGTGCCTCGTTTTAGTTTGATTGGTAAGATTCTCAATATAAACGTTTAAGTGAATGTGCCAGTTTAAAACCAATCACAAACTGGCAAATGGCCAATTACAAACTAGCAAATTACAAACTAGCAAATGGATTGTAAGATCCATTATCGCGCCGCCACTGTGAAGGTTCGGTAAAATCACTTGACCAAAGACCAACCTTGTTGTTGCGTGCTGCTTCTTCAGCACTCAGATACTGTACTGGAGCAGGATTTTTACTCTCTTTTGAGAGCACTAACATACCCTCTGCAAGACCTGCTTCAGCTAAATCAACCCCTTGAACAAAACATTGCGCATAAGAAATACCATTGTGTATCAGAGCCTGTTTACACGATACATCCTGACCAAGCGTTTTAGTAACCAACCAAGCTGTTGTAATTGCGCCACATGGCCATTCTTGATTGTTTAATTTTGCTTTTTGACGCGGTGAACATGTATCCACACCATAGAGATGAATATTGCGTGTAATATGAGTACGCCAAGATTGTGCAACAGGGGTTACCAATTTAAAGGTGACACCACTGGTAACAGATGCCATACCATGAAAAACAGATGCATTGTTTCGTAAAACACTCTTCTGCAACTTGGGAGTCGGTTCGTTTTTTGCTAATTGCTGTTTGACGATAGGTTCACTTGGCTTTTTTTCTTCCAAATGCAGATCAATAATATCTTGAATGTCTTGCATTTTAAACGTCTTGAAAAGACTTAAGTCTATTTTATCTTTATATTGGCTTACCCCCCACAATATAGACCCCACAATGTAGACAATGACGATCAGTTTAAATCGTATGAATCTAACGCATTCGCTCAAAAAATTCATCGTTTCTACGCTCCTTCAAGTTTTATGAACAACTTACCTACTCTTGAAAAGAGAACTCTAAGCAATATGCGTTGAACATGAACCACGTTTTGCAAACAAAAATATTATTTGTACATTTTTAGATATTTTCATCTTGATAAAGATATACAACTTAAAATTGTCATTTTTGTATGGCACAACTAAAAAAAATCTTCTGTCTCTTAGAGAAAATTTGAGAGTGGACATGAATCACAATCAGGCTTGTAGGGAAACAAAAACAGCCGAGAAAAGCTTAGGCTGTAAGAGTTTTGAAACGTGAAGAACATTCATTCTTTAGAGGCAAGAGAATGTCAACACATAAATAAATATTTTTTTAAAGAGAGGTAAAATGACCGACAATATATCCAAGAACATCACTTTTATCGTTATCACGCTGCTGTTAACAGTGCTCGTTTTGTCGAATCCTTCTTATGCCGCTCAAACTGCAAGTGGGCTAGGAAAACTTGATACTGTTTTAGACAGTATTGTTACGATGATGACGGGTAACACGGCAAGGCTCATTGCGATTATCTGTGTTGCTGGCGTGGGCATCGGCTGGATGTACGGTTTTATGGATTTACGCAAAGCCGCTTACTGTATTATTGGCATTGGCATTGTTTTTGGAGCACCCGCTCTTGTTGGTGCATTAACGGGCATGGGCGCGGCATAAATGAACGAAGATCCCCTTTTTCTTGCCTGTACGCGACCAGCAATGTTTGCCGGTGTTACTATGGAAGCAATGGCACTGAATGTCATGGCAACAACTATTCTCTTTATTCTAACGAGCAATTTTACAATGATTGGTTTTGGCATTGGCATGCACTTTGTTTTGCGCGAAGTAACAAAATACGACCATAACCAATTTCGCGTCTTATTTGCTTGGCTCAATACCCGTGGAAAACAAAAAAATCTTAGCAGGTGGGGAGGGGGATCAACATCTCCCTTGCGCCTTATTCGTACTTATAAGGAACTGAACTGGTGAAACAGATGTCAATCATGAAACGGGAATCTTTGCCTGAAGAACACATTCCCTACATACGCCACGTCAACCAACACGTCATTGCATTAAATTCACGCTGCTTAATGACAGTGTTGGCTGTTGAGGGTGTAAACTTCGACACTGTGGATATCGATCAATTAAATTCCTTACATAACCAATTAAACACACTCTTGAAAAATATCGCGGATGAACGTGTTGCTTTATATTCTCACATCATCCGCCGGCGCGAAACGATTTATCCAGAGAGCCGGTTTTCTTCTTCTTTTGCTGCAACACTAGATGCCAAATACAAAAAGAAAATGGTTTCGCAAGAGTTGTATAGAAATGATCTTTTCCTTTCTCTGCTGTGGAATCCGGCATCAGATAAGACAGAACAGCTCGCTTCATTTTTTCAGCGTTTAACAAAAGCAAAAAAAACACAATCTGAACCCGATATGGAAGCCATTCGTAAACTCGAAGAGTTAACGCAAGATCTTATGCAAGGGTTAGAGAGCTATGAAACGCGCCTCTTGTCAGTCTATACACATGAAGGCATTTTATTTTCCGAACAAAGTGAGTTTCTCCATCAATTGGTAGGAGGAAGGCGTGAACGTATTCCCCTCACCTTTGGTACCATTGCCTCAACGATTTACTCAGATCGTGTCATTTTTGGCAAAGAAACAATCGAAATTCGCCATGAAAGCAATGAACGCTTTGTTGGCATGTTTGGATGGAAAGAATATCCCTCTAAAACACGCCCAGGTATGACTGATGGCTTACTTACCGCACCGTTTGAATTCATCTTAACACAATCTTTTGTCTTTAAGAGTAAAGCAGCTGCGAGTGTCATTATGAGCCGCAAACAAAATCAAATGATTAATGCAGCAGACCGTGCCAGCTCACAAATTGATGCGCTTGATGAAGCATTAGATGACTTAGAGTCAAATCGTTTTGTTTTGGGCGAACATCATATTTCTTTAGCCGTTTTTGCTGATCATCCCAAAATATTGACTGAAAATCTCTCAAAAGCACGTTCGCATTTAACCAATGGTGGAGCAGTTATCGCCAGAGAAGATTTGGGATTAGAAGCAGCATGGTGGGCGCAATTGCCAGGAAACTTTAGCTATCGTGCGCGCTCTGGTGCCATTACCAGCAGAAATTTTGCGGCTTTATCGCCCTTTCACTCTTTTCCCATTGGCAAATTGGAAGGCAATGTTTGGGGAACTGCTGTAGCATTGCTGAAAACACAGGCTGGTTCACCTTATTATTTTAACTTTCATTATGGTGACCTTGGCAACACCTTTGTTTGCGGTCCATCGGGATCTGGTAAAACCGTGATTGTTAATTTTCTTCTCGCACAATTACAAAAACATAACCCGACAATGGTTTTTTTCGACAAAGATCAGGGAGCGGAGATTTTTGTGCGTGCTGGAGGTGGAAAATATAAACCTTTGAAAAACGGGCAGCCCACTGACATAGCGCCGTTAAAAGGCATGGAATACACGGAAAAAAACAAAATCTTTCTTCGTAATTGGGTCTTAAAGCTTGTCACAGCTGAAGGGCAAACAGTGACAGAAGAAGAGCGACAAGACATTGCCAGAGCCATTGATGCTTTGGAAACTCTACCCCATGCACAACGCTCTCTTGGTGCGCTTCAACTGTTTTTTGATAACACATCAAAAGAAGGCATTGCCATACGGTTACAACGCTGGATCAAAGGCAATGATTTGGGGTGGGTTTTTGATAACGACCAAGATGATCTCAACTTAGACTCACACTTCATTGGTTATGACATGACCGATTTCTTAGACAATGAAGAAATTCGGCGTCCCTTGATGATGTACCTGTTTAACCGCATTCTCGATCTTATTGATGGACGACGCATTATTATTGTCATTGATGAATTCTGGAAGGCACTTGAAGATGATTCCTTTAAAGCTTTTGCGCAAGATCGCCTCAAGACAATCCGTAAACAAAATGGGATGATGCTGTTTGCTACGCAAAGCCCAAAAGACGCTTTGAACTCAACAATCGCACACACGATTATTGAACAATGCCCCACCCAAATATTCTTTCCCAACCAAAAAGCAAATTACAACGATTATGTTGAAGATTTTAAACTGACTGAGCGTGAATTTGAACTGATACAGTCAGAATTAAGCAGAGAATCCCGTCGTTTCCTCATCAAACAAGGACAAAGTTCCGTCGTTGCAGAACTCAACTTGCGTGGAATGAACGACGAGATCGCCGTCTTAAGCGGCACAACCAAGAATATCGAACTTGTAAACCAAATTATCAGCGAATATGGAGCAGACCCCGACACATGGCTGCCCATCTTTCACCAAAGGAGAGAAAATCAATGAAAAAATATGGCCTAATCACACTTTTATCTTTGTCTTGCATCTCTCATGCGATGGCACAACCCCCACAAACTGCTGATGAATATTATGAAAAGGCAGTAGAAGGCACGCAACAATCGGAGACGACAAACTCAGAAACAGCGGAATCCCTTTATAAATCTGCAAATGCAACTATGCAAGAAATTGAGGCAATAAAGAAAAGACTTGAGGAGATCAAATCATCATCAGAGCGTAAACCCGAAGAAGTGCAGGTTCTTCAACAAGCACTCCAACTAGAATTGTCCTTTCTTCAAGCAAAACTTCAAGCGGATACTTTAAAGATTCAATCGCTTGCTGCGATACACGCGAAAACTGCAAAAACAACAGAAGAAATTCATGAAGAGAAAGCAAAAGAAGAGCATAAAGAAACTGCAAAAAAATTAAAAGAAGAGCTTGATAAAGCAAGGAAGGGGCTAAAGAACTAATGAAGAAGGACTTTGCTTCACACCCATTTGAGAGCACTTCTGACTATATTATAGACCCACTCAACACTGCGATGGACACAATGGTGAGTGGTTTGTCTGCTGCTATTTCGGCACCACTTAATCTTGCCTCGATCATTTTTATTTTTTTATATGGCTATAATGTTATGACTGGTCGCGTCGCCCTTTCGATGCATAGTCTTCTCAATAATGTCGTGAAAATCGTTCTTGTGTCAACAATTGCAACGAATGCGGACATATTTAATATTTATGTCAAAAATATTTTCTTTAATGATCTAGCAAATGCTATTGGGAATGCACTTAACAACAATCCCACGGGTTCTAATGTCTTTGACTTTATCTTGTTACAGACGAGCCTTCGTTATCAAGAAGTCCTAGCGAAGGCTTGGTTTTTTGAAAAGATCATGGTTGGTCTTCTTGGCTCTTTAATGATTATGGCCGTTATTGTTTTTTGTATAGGTGGTTTTATTGTCCAAATATTTGCACAAGTTGCGCTTGTAATGATTATAGGTCTTGGACCGCTTTTCATTAGCCTCTATTTGTTCAACGCAACCCGAAAATTTGCCGATGCGTGGATTTCGACACTGGTCAATTTTACCATTTTGCAAGTTCTGGTGATCATGCTCGGAACGATTATGTGCAACATTATCTTACATGTTCTCGATAGCAGCTATGAGTCAATCTACTATCTGTTCCCGCCTGTTGTCGTTATCGCGATAGTAGGGATGATTCTTTTTCGCGCACTTCCTGGTATTTCCTCTGCTCTTGCCAGTGGTGGACCATACTTTAATGCTGGTATCTCTTCAGGAGGACAGATTGTTAACATGCTTTCCAGTGGAGCTAAAGCTGGTAAAAACGCAGCAAAAGGTGCAGCGTCTAAATTCTCTGGTGCAGCAAGTGTTGCAGCAAAAGCCGCAAAAGCTGGAGGCCGGGGCGCATTTTAACATCAGACATTTCTTTTAGAAGAGCCCCGTCTTTATCTTTACAGTGAACGCGCTAAAGCGCGTTCACTCCGCACACGATGCATAAAACATTTGTATCCTTGGTTTCACAAGACCAATCAAAACTGTGCGATAGCACATTCTGAGTGGTTTTTGCAAAAGCACCACTGCGTTATTCTAAAATATTTGTGAGTTAAAAAATGAAACGAAAAGTAACTGTTTTTGTGATCCTGATGATAGCCCTTACTGGCTGCGCTTCCCTTAGCGGTCCCAAAAAACCACCCCGATGCAACGGCAAGCATACCCGCGCTTTAAACAGAGATAAGTGGGATTGGGATAATAAAAACATTATCCTACAAGAAAAAATCGTAAAACCTGTTACCACCCCCATCATCCTTAACACACTGGAAAGCGAAAAAGCAACAGCTGACGTGAGACCTCATACCGCTCCATTGCGTTCCATAAGCCATGAAACGCTTTCTGATAAAACTATGGAGGTCACACGTGAAAAGTGATGCATTTGATGAATATATAAAAGAAGCCCGCTCATTCGATATTGATCGCATGCACGGCATGCGGGTGCGAATGAGAATTGCCATGGCTTTGACAGTGCTTTTTGGATTAATGACAATCGCTTTAGCTTTAGCGGTAGCGACATTAACACCCTTAAAAACAGTAGAGCCCTTTGTTATCCGCGTTGATAATTCAACAGGCATTATTGATACAATACATGCATTAAAAGAGTCGCCAAACGACTATGATGAAGCAATAACACGCTATTTTGCGGCAAAATATGTTCGTGCACGCGAAGGCTTTCAATTATCAGAAGCGGAACACAATTTTCGCTTAATCTCTCTTTTATCTTCACCAGAAGAACAAAACCGTTTTGCCAAATGGTATTCGGGCAACAATCCAGAAAGTCCGCAAAATATCTATCAAAACATGACCGCTATGGTCACAATCAAATCAATCTCCTTTTTAAGCAAAGATCTTATTCAAGTGCGTTACTATAAAACGGTCAGAGAATCGAATGGAAAAGAAAATATTTCCCATTGGGTTGCGATCTTAAATGTTTCCTACATTAATGCACTCATTTCAACTGAGGACCGATTAATCAACCCGCTTGGCTTTCAAGTGTCGGAATACAGATCTGATCCAGAGGTAATAAAATGATCAGGATTTCAAAACCAATCTTTTTAGCTTTCATTGTTGCAATAAGCAGCCATACAGTCCCCTTATTTGCTGAAACAGCACCTGTAAGTGCACGCAAAGACAACCGCATCAGATTTGTCAATTATGACCCATATAATGTCACGCAAATCATTGGATCTATTCGTTCTTCAGTACAGCTTGAATTTGCTGATGATGAAGAAGTTACTTATGTGGGGATTGGCAATTCTGTTGCTTGGCAAGTTGCACCAGCTGGTCACTTTGTCTTTCTAAAACCACGCGAAGTTCAACCCGTCACCAACTTACAAATTGTAACAAGCCGCCAAGACGGAACAAAACGATCTTATCAATTTGAATTGCAAGTGCGTGAAGGCGAGGTTTCAGCAGGCAATGAAACATATTTTTTGGTCAAGTTTCGTTATCCAGAAGATGAAGCTTTGCGTAAGAAATTAGCAGAAGCCGCAAAAGCTGCACAACGCGAAGAAAACTTTGTCAATGACATTTTAAATACCCATGAAAATTTTGGACCACGCAATTGGGCTTATGAAGCCCAAGGCTCAACCCTCATTGAACCTACTTCTGTCTATGATAACGGTAAAACAACAACCTTTACATTTTTGGGCAATACTGAAATCCCTGCCATTTATCTTGTATCGCATGATGGACAAGAATCTCTCGTTCCAAAATCGATTAAAGGAAATCAGGTCATTGTTCATGCCACAGCTGCGCGATTTACTTTGCGCCGCGGCAATGACGTGCTGTGCATCTTCAATAAAGGATTTGTGCCTGAAGGAATTAATCCCGAAACCGGTACAACATCACCCTCTGTACAACGTAAAGTGAACATAGGAAACGGTCATGATTGATAAAATGGATGAAAACGACATCAATGATCGCGATACGATAAAAGACGGTCAAAGAAAAAAACAGAGCTCTTCTATAAGCAAAGCAGCTACTCTTCTAGTTCTTTTCGGTGTCTGTAGTTATTTAGCATATTTAACGCTTGCCACAGAAAAAAAGAACCCCGTTGAAGTTCCCAGAGAAGGAATCATTAAGCAAACGGAACTTTTCCGCCCTGCACAGCCCAAGCCTATCCCTCTTGAGCCAACCGAACAAAATAATGCCTTATTGCCAAAAGTGGAGCTACCAACGCCAAAAGTAAATCAACAAACTGCCGATGCAAAACTCTTAGAATCAGCACAACGTGCTCCTGTCTTAGCGTATGCCAATACAAATCAGAGCCAAGCAACGATAGCAAAGAATAATGACGCTTTACCGAACAATCTTGAAAGCAAACCTGATGAAACAGCGCAACGCTTTAATCATATTCTTAAACCGACAACCCTTGAAGGCATACGCGCTTCAACACTTGGCAATCGAAACTACATTATTACGACAGGTACTCCCATTCCATGTATCTTAGAAACGGCAATTAGCAGTGATCAACAGGGTTTTGCTAGTTGTATCGTCTCCAGAGATATCTTGTCAGACAATGGTCGCGTTGTTCTCCTTGATAAAGGCACACAAATTGTTGGCGAATATCGTGCTGGATTAAAAAAGGGGCAAATGCGTCTCTTTGTATTGTGGACGAGAGCTAAAACACCCAATGGTGTTATTATAACATTAGCCTCACCGGCAACAGATACCTTAGGGCGTTCTGGTGTTGACGGAGATGTTGATAACCATTGGTTAGAGAGGATTGGATCTGCACTTCTTGTCTCCATTATAAGAGATGCGACAAACTATGCGAAAAGCCGTTTGTCAAAAGAACAAGAAAAGAACAGCTCTGAAACAGTCTCTTCTGGACAAAATATTGCAAGTATTGTCACAGAAAATTACGCCAACATTTCCCCAACATTGACAAAAAACCAAGGGGAAATGGTCAATGTTTTTGTTGCCCGCGATTTGGATTTTTCCAGTGTTTATAAATTGAAAGTGATTGAAAACAAAAAGCAGATTGTCAATCGGGCCCTTTCAAGAAACTTTTATAAAAATTCTACGGTGACTTTAAAATGAATCAAAACGTGCACAGTATGGGTGATGAAGCCGTCGCGATTGTTTTAACAAAACTTGAACCAATCAGAGCCTTTCTGAAAGATGAGGGTCTTTTTGAAATTGTCATCAATCGTCCCTATCAAGTAATGACTGAAGGTGTTGAGGGATGGAAAACAATAGAAGCGCCCGCTCTTTCATATAGTGAGCTTATGGGTATTGCGAAAGTTGTTGCTTCCTATTCTAAGCAAAATATATCCGATAAAAATCCAATATTATCGGCGACCCTGCCAGAAAATGAGCGTATTCAAATTGTCATTCCACCGGCAGTAGAAAAAGACACAATCAGTATGACAATTCGCAAACCCTCATCGCGGAGTTTTTCACTCGAAGACCTCGCAAATAAAGGTCTCTTTTCGGTGTGTGAACAGGTATCATTCACGCCATTGAGTGATTATCAATCGCGTTTTAATGAACTTAAAAGCATTGAGCATGATTTGACAACGGCTTACTGCAATAAGGATTTTATCTCCTTTTTTAATCAAGCTGTAAAACGCCAAAAAAACATTTTGATTGCAGGCAAAACCGGCTCTGGTAAGACAACGCTGTCAAAAGCATTAATTGCCAAAATTCCCAATGATGAACGTATTATCACCATTGAAGATACACCAGAATTGGTTGTGCCACAGCCTAATCATGTTTCCATGATCTATTCAAAAGATGGTCAAGGTTTAGCTTCTGTCGGCCCAAAGGAATTGCTCGAATCTGCTTTGCGCATGCGTCCTGACCGCATTCTTTTACAAGAGCTTCGAGATGGTACAGCCTTTTATTATATCCGCAATGTCAATTCAGGCCATCCAGGTTCGATCACCACGGTTCATGCCTCAACAGCACTTGCTGCATTTGAGCAAATGACCCTTTTGGTCAAAGAAAGTGAAGGCGGAGGAGATTTAGAACGTGAGGATATTCGGGGGCTGTTGATTTCAATGATTGATATCATTGTTCAATGCAAACGGGTTGAAGGAAAATTTAAGGTCACAGAGATTTATTATGACCCGTTCAAACAACGAAATATCTTTGGGGGGAATTAACGAGAAAGTACACCTACACCAAAAGGCTTTTTTAAGGCAACTCTTGAAAAGTTGAAAAGGAAAAATCAATGGAAACAAAGGCGACAGATAATCTTTCATCAATCACGCCGGAAGAATTGAAAAAACGCCGGGAAGCGGTTGATGCAGTCATCAGCACGCATGCAATTGAGGGTATAACGCTTCATCCCACAACACTCAAAATTTTAGAAGGATATGCAAGGGGAGAGACTTCACTAGAGGAATTTAATACTCTTATGGACAATGCCATATTATAAGGAGGCCATTATGCCAAAAGCAAAAGCAAAAACAAGAGGAGTCCCCTCACCCCATCATTATCTCTATCCTGGTACCAACATCCTCAAAAATAAATATGGAGAAACAGATTTAAAACTCTTTCTAGAAAAATGTTTGTATGATACAGAAGAAGCACTAAAGATTCTGCGAAAAGAATCCCTACCAGAACATTTTGATTCCGGTTATCTATGCCATATCCATCAGCAGTTGTTTAAAAATACATTTGAATGGGCTGGAAAGCTCCGCACTGTTCCTTTCACCTTTGCAGACGGTAGCACTGCCGCCATGCCAGAAATGAAAAGAGCGGAATGGGACAATGCTTTTGTAAGCGATAAAGAAATCCTCGAAAACTTACAAAAATTAGAGAAAACGCTTGCCGAAAAAGATAATTTGCAAGGCTTAACGCGTGAAGAATTCATCCATGAAGCAGTAGAAATATTTATCTCTCTCAAAAATATACACCCATTCATAGATGGCAATGAACACACAGAACAATTCTTTCTTGAACGTCTCGCCAAAGCAGCAGGACATCAACTTGATTTTTCGCTTGCCACAAAAGAATGCATGATGACTGCCTATACCGAAGCAGCACAATATGGCAATACACAACCGATGAGAGATCTTTTTGAAGATATTTCCAATCCAGAAAGAATACTTCTTTTAAAAGAATTCATGAACAACATGAAAGAACTTGGGCGTGATGTTAATGATCGTCTTGTTATGGTTGCAAAAGAAGGTGAAACTTACACAGCAATCTATAAAGGTGCTAGATTTAATGCCTTTGTGCTCGATATGCAAGGGATGTACATCATCGGCAATAAAGAGCATCTCACGCCAGAACAAATAAAAACATTAAAATCCGGTGATACCATTACTTTTACCCCCACAACCAAAGATCTTGAAAAAACGCTCATCCCCAAAGAAACATTAGCGCCTCTCACAAAAAGTGAATTGGACAAAATGGTTGCGGAAAGTGCTCGTGTCCACACCGCTCAAAACCAAATTCAACATTTGTCAAAAATTATTTATGGTAACTCAGAAGCATTAGAAGAAAAGATGAGAGAGATTTTTAGAAATCCAGGCTCAGGCCAACAGCTTTCTGATCAGATTGAACGCTCTCCTAGCTCTATTTCCCCTCTGAGAGGCACCAGTGTATTTGGATTAAAGAACGCGATGCGCAAAAATGCTGAAGAGCATGTTAATCTGCTCTGTAGCGCAATTACGAATTATGCGGATGCTGTACAACATACGCATCATGCAATCACTCAAGAACATAAAATTGAACAAGAACGCCGCGGAAAAGCAGTAGAGAAGCCGAGTGAAAACTTGCAAAATCTCCTTTCCTTATCACCAGAACAACAAAGTAAAATCTTGTCTCAATCTCCTCATTTGCACCACGAGCTCCGGACTTTTATATGCAATTTAGAGCATCGTCTCTCATCAGACGAATATCGTGCAATCAAACACAATGATTATGAAGCACTCGCAAAAAGTATTGGTATATCAGAAAAGAAAGCACGAGAAATTACCAAAACCGTTCAAAATGCCACAGAAGTACATAAGCGAGCCTACACACATACACTAAATCGCTCAAATACACTCGCTATGGCCAGTTAAAAGTATGAGGCATTTTACCTTCATTTAAACGTTCATGAGCAGGGATATTTTGATACTCCACCGCTCATGGAAAAAGGGATGTTTAACACCATATCACCTATTTTAAAGATATCATTTTACGGCGTTCCCTAATAAAATCGAAAGTAAGACAAAAATGAAATATACCAAAACGCAGTTAGCGCTTGTTTTAGCGCCAATCGCTTTAAGCACTTTAACGATATTCCTCGTTCCTTATTTATTGTCGCCTTATTTATTGTCGCCTTATTTATTGTCGTTTGTCACAAATGAACTGCAAACTCAGCAACTTTCTCGGTATCTTCACTCAGAGCCTTTATTGGTGCTGGTAGCAGTTGCTAGCGTATCTCTGTTTTATACCCTCTCACAAAAACTGCACCTATGCAAAGGGATTACGCTTGTCTCAGCTATCTTTTTCGGAATCGCTGCTCTTTACCATATTGGCGATGAAATAAAACGCTTAAATCCCTCTGTTGGCCAGCAAGAGATAACTTGGAACGATGCTCTAAAGTTCATGGATCCGATGGTTATCTTTGGTACCATTATCGGCGTTGCTCTTTTAGCAATTCAGTCCATAACAACCTCTCCGCGCGCAAGCAAGATCAAACATGTAAAAAAGGAGTTTTTGATGATGCTTCATGGATATCTTTAAAAGATGGTCAAGATTTAGCTTCTGTCGGCCCAAAGAAATTGCTCGAATCTGTTTTGCGCATATGCCCTGATCGCATTCTTTTACAAGAGCTTCGCGATGGTACAGCCTTTATTATATCTGCAATGTCAAAATCCATCCAAGCTCGATCACCACGGTTCATGCCTCAACAACACTTGCTACATTTGAGCAAATGACCCTTTTGGTCAAAGAAAGTGAGGGAAGCGGCGGCGATTTAGAGCGTGAGGATGTTCGAGGACTGTTGATTGCAATGATTGCTATCATTGTTCAATCAAACGGGTTGAAGAAAAATTTAAAGTCACAGCAATTTATTATGATCCCTTCAAACAACGAAACATCTTTGGGGAGGGAACTAATGAGAAAGCACACCTGCATTAAAAGGCTTTTTTAAGGCAACTCTTGAAAAGTTGAAAAGAAAAAATAAATGGAAACAAAGGCGACAGATAATCTTTCATCAATCACACCGAAAGAATTGAAAAAACGCCGCGAAGCGGTTGATGCAGTCATCAGTACTCATGCAATTGAGGGTATAACGCTTCATCCCACAACACTCAAAATTTTAGAAGGATATGCAAGGGGGAGAGAGACTTCACTAGAGGAATTCAACACTCTTATAGACAACGCTACATTAAAGAAGATAAAGAGGTCGCTATGCCAAAAGCAAAGTCAAAAACAAAAAATATATCGTCCATCTCTCCCCATCATTATACCTATCCCAATAGTGTCACACTAAAAAATAAATATGGAACAAAAAACTTAAAATCCTTTCTAGAGAAATGTTCGCATGATACAGCACAAGCAATGGTCAATCTGCGCCTTGAACCCCTACCAGAATGCTTTGATTCTGCCTATCTAAGTTATCTTCATCTCTGCTTGTTTGAAAATACATTTGAATGGGCTGGCTGTACCCGCAATGTCCCCTTTACGTTTAAAGATGGAACCACTGCTGCCATGCCAGAAATGAAGAGAACGGGCTGGACATATGCTTTTGCAATTGGTGATCAAATCCAAGAAGGTTTACAAAGATTAGATCAAACACTTGCCGAAAAAAATAATTTACAAGGCTTAACGCGTGAAGCATTCATCCATGAAGCAATGGAAATGTTCAATTCTCTTAACCATATACACCCGTTTAGAGAAGGTAATGGCCGCACACAACGAGTCTTTTTTGAAAATCTCGCCAGAGCTGCAGGCCATCAACTTGAATTTTCGCTTGTAACAAAAGAACGCATGATGGTTGCCAGTGTTGCGGTAGCAGAAGAAGGTAATCTAGGACCTATGCAGCATCTGTTTGAGGATATCTCCAATCCAGAAAGAATACTTCTTTTAAAGGAATTCATGGATAACATGAAAGATAGTGGGCGCAATGTTAATGATCGTCCTGTTATGGTTGCACAGGAAGGTGAAACCTATACGGGCATTTACAGAGGTGCTGGTCGTGAAGGTTTTGCGTTCAATGTGAGGGGTGCTTACATCATCGGCAACAAAGAGCATCTCTCCCCAGAACAACTGAAAACATTAAAGGCTGGAGACAAATTCACCTTTACAGTTCCAGGCGCCAGAGAACTTGAAAAAAATCTTATCCCAAAAGAAGAATTAGCCCCTTTGACGAAAAACGAAATAGCCGAAATGATTGCAGAAGATGCCTGCATCCACGTAACCCGAAAACAAATCCAAGGTTTATCAAAAACTGTTTATGGCAGCTCAAAAACATTGAACCAACAGATGGTGCAGATGATTAAATATCCCAATTTGAGTGAACAGCTCGCCAATCAAATTGAACACTCTCCTCACTCTGTTGCCAATCTTGCAGGTATCAATGTCTGTGGACTGAAAAATTCTACGCGCCAACATGCTGAAGAGAATACTTGGCTCCTGAGTGCTGCGGTTCGAAATTATAGCTATGCTATAAAACATGCTAAGAAAGAAATTCTTCAAGAGCATCAAGCAGAACAAAGACGCCGCGGACAAACGGTAGAAATGCCGAGTAAAGACTTACAAAATCTTCTTTCCTTAACACCAGAACAACAGAGAGAAATCTTGTCTTCTTCTCCTAGACTAAGAGAAGAGCTTAATGCTCTTATGCACAAATTACGTGATCGTCTCTCAGGAGATGAACACAATGCGATCAGAAAGAATGATTATGAGAAACTCGCTAAAAGTATTGGAATATCAGTGACTAAAGCAAAAGAAATTACAAAAATCGTTACGCAAACAAAAGAAGCACACCAGCAATCCCAAGCACTCAAAGTTCATCGCTCAAAAGCAATGGCTATGGCTAGCTAAAAAGTGTGAAACTTTGACCTTCATTTCAACCATTATGGAAGAGAGCTGTTTTGATAAGATTTTTCCCATAAAAAGGAGACCGTTTAACACCATATCACCGATTTTAAAGGTATCGTTTTACGGCATATCCCAATAAAACCGCCCGCTAAAACCGAAAGTAAAAGACAATGAAATATACCAAAACGCAACTTGCACTTATTTTAGCGCCAATCGCTTTAGGTGCTTTAACGATATTCCTTGTCCCTTATTTATTGTTGTTTATGATAAATGATCTAAAGACCAATCATGTTTATTGGTATGTCCGTTCAGAACCATTATTGATATTGGTGCTAGTTGCTGCTGTGTCATTGTTTTATAGCTTATCGCAAAAACTTCATCTGCGCAAAGCGATCACGCTTGTTTCAACTGTCTTTTTTGGGATCGTTTCTCTTTACTATATTGGCAATGAAATAAAACGCTTAAATCCCTATGTGGGCCAACAAGGAATAACGTGGAGTTATGCTCTAAAATTCTTGGATCCTATGGTTGTTTTTGGCGTCATCACGGGCATTTTTCTTTTAGCAATCCAATTCATGACAAGCTCTCCACGCAAAAGCAATGTGAAGCGTGCAAAAAAAGGAGTTTTTGGAGACGCCACATGGATGAATTTAAGAGACGCAGCAAAAATTTTCCCCGCCAATGGTCAAATTGTTGTTGGTGAAAGATACCGTGTTGATCAAGACCGTGTATGCAAGATTCCCTTTGCGCCTGGCAATAAAACAACATGGGGAAAAGGTGGAAAAGTGCCTTTGCTTACTTTTAATCTTGATTTTGGTTCAACCCATATGATCTTTTTTGCCGGTTCTGGTGGATATAAAACAACAAGTACAGTGGTTCCGACATGTCTAACATATACCGGCCCTATTGTATGCCTTGATCCTTCAACAGAAATTGCGCCAATGGTTAGATTTGCGCGTAAAAAAATGGGGAATAGAAATGTTATTGTTCTCGATCCCAATTCAGTCTTAACAAAAAATTTTAATGTGCTCGATTGGCTTTTAGACGATAGCATCCCGCGCACACAACGTGAAGCCAATGTTGTGAGTTTTTCTAAACTGCTTCTCTCAGACAAAAAATCATCAGATAATTCTTCAGCAGAATATTTTTCAACACAAGCACATAATCTTTTAACCGCTCTTCTTGCGCACGTCATATTCTCTGATGAATATGAAGACAGTGAGCGCAATTTGAAAACATTGCGCGGCATTCTTTCTCAGTCAGAAACAGCTGTTGTAAATCAACTACGCATGATTCAAGAAACAACACCCTCTCCTTTTATTCGTGAAATGGTCGGTATTTTCACAGAAATGGCAGACCAAACCTTTTCAGGGGTCTATACGACCGCATCAAAAGATACTCAGTGGCTTTCTTTGTCCAATTATGCAGATCTTGTTTGTGGCAATGATTTTGCATCATCAGATATCGCAAACGGGAATACAGATGTTTTTCTCAATCTCCCAGCAAGCATTTTGAACAGTTATCCAGCAATTGGACGCGTGATCATTGGTGCTTTTTTAAATGCAATGGTTACAGCTGACGGGAAATATAAAAAGCGTGTTTTGTTTGTTTTAGATGAAGTTGATCTTCTTGGTTATATGAATATTCTAGAAGAAGCGCGCGATCGTGGTCGTAAATACGGCACATCCTTAATGCTTTTTTATCAATCCTCTGGCCAGTTGGTCAATCACTTTGGAGAAGCGGGAGCGCGATCATGGTTTGAAAGCTGCTCCTTTGTAAGTTATGCTGCCATTAAAGACCTGCAAACAGCCAAAGACATTTCAGAACGCTGTGGTCAAATGACCGTTGAAGTAACCGGAACAAGCAAATCGAGAGGCTTATCTTTAGCAAAAGACTCTCACAACATCAATTATCAACAAAGAGCACTGATTTTACCCCACGAAATTATTCAGGAAATGCGCCAAGATGAACAAATTATCCTTATGCAAGGCCATCCCCCTTTACGATGTGGTCGAGCGATCTATTTTAGAAGGAAAGAAATGTTAGCGGCTGCTGAGAAAAATCGTTTTGCTCCACAAGCAAAGAAAAACTGAAAAAACGCCCTCTTATGGGTATTGCGCATCAAAACAATAACAACAGCATAAAAGGCAAGAGCATAGGTTCCTATTTCACAAAAACCCAAAGGAATTTTTGCATGATCCAACAAGAAAAATATGGTGGAGAAAAATTCTTAATTGTTGCTTTTGTGCATATGCTTACCAACGCTAACGCTCTTTATGAAGAGCCCCCCCAAAAACCAAACAATCAATGGCGACTACAACCACCCTGCTCACGCTTTAAACACCTATCAAGAAACTCTTGAAGACAGCTGCATGGAAAGCAAAGCGCTAGAAAACACACAGAACACTGTGATTTATGAAAATGGTAAACAGAGAGACTTTCCCAAAATACATTTAAAAAGAACTCAACGTACATTCAAAAAAGAAACGTGCATAAAAACAACCCCAACAGACCATTTTACATCTTTCACTTCAAAAGGATTACAAAAGCACTGTGAGAGAGTTGATACAGCCATCAGCACCTATGCCCTTGAGGGAGTGACTCTCCCTCAAAAAATGCTCGAAATCTCAAAAGAATACGCAAAGGGGAACTATTTACGCAAAGAATTTAACACTCTCATGAACCACCCTATCTTCTAAGGAGATCTCCTATGTTAGAGCATAATTATCTGTATAAAAATAGCAAAACATTGAAAAATAAATACGGCATAAAGGATCCACAAAAGTTATATGGACGCTGTTCCCATGATGCAGCCAGAGCGGCTGTAAATTTTCGCTATGAATCACCACCACAAAAATTTGATACGGCCTACCTAAAATCAATTCACTGGAGCCTTTTCCATAACACTTTTGAATGGGCCGGACAAACACGTGATAAACTCTTTAAATTTGCAGATGGCACCACAGCGCGTATGCCGGCGATGCGACCAAAAGGTTATGAGGTTCCCTTTGCTGTCGGCTCACAGATTCAAAGAGAGCTTAAACAATTAGAGCGAAGACTTACCGCAAAGAATAATCTACAAGGTTTATCACGGCAAGAATTTGCAGAAGAAGCCGCTGAAGTATTTATAGCTCTCAACCATGCGCATCCTTTTAGAAAAGGCAATGGGCGCACGCAGCGGATGTTTATGGAAAAGCTTGGACAAGCAGCAGGCTATAAGATCGACTTTTCCTTTATCACAAAAGGACGCCTAATACAGGCCAGTGTTGAAGCAATGCAATATGGCAATCCGCAACCGATGAAAGACCTGTTTGAGGATATCACCCATCCGCAAAAATCACTTATTTTAAAGGAATTTCTCTTTCAGATGAGAAATGCTGGGCTAGATGAAATCAACAATCGTATTATTGTCGCCGCAAAAGAAGGTGTGACCTATAACGGTACCTTTAGAGGAAGTAGCGCGGAAGGTTTTGTTATAGAGGTGGATGGTGCTTTCGTCGTCGGCCACAAAGATGATCTTCTACCAGAGCAAGTGAAGACATTACAGAACGGTGATTTCCTCTCCTTTCAGAAAAGCAATGTTCAAAATCTGAGAGAAATATTGATCCCAAAAGAAACATTAGCACTTCTCACCAATGAGGAACTGTCTGAAAGACTCGTCAATAATCCCGGTGTTAAATCATACCACCATGAAGTCGAGCGTTTATCAAAAATTATTTATGGCAAGACACAAGCACTAAACGAAACGATAAAGACAATCAATATAGATCCAAGCTTAAGTACACAATTCGCTGATCAAATTATCGAAAATCCAAAATCATTTTGTAAGCTTGCGGGAAGGAAAATATTAGGTATAAAAAGCCCAGCTCGCATACGTGCGGAAGAGACTGTTCCACAGCTTGGTGAAGCACTTCAAAGTTATGCTGATATGGTACAACAGATAACGGCTGACATCATAGAGCAGCACCAAAGAGAACAAAATCGCTTGAGCCAATCTGTCGAAAAGCCTACAAAAGACTTGCAAAACCTTTTTGCCTTACCACTAGAACAACAAAGAAAAGCTTTATCTCAATCTCTTCCATTGCAAAAACAACTCCATGTTTTTTCACGCCAATTACACAATCGTTTGTCATCAGAAGAGCGCAGAGCTATACAGGAAAAGGATACCACAAGACTTTCTTGCCTGCTTGGTGTATCGGACAGTAAAGCTAAAGAAATTGCTAAAATCATGAAACTCACCAAAGAAGTACAATGTCAAGCACGCTCCCTCAAACTCAGTCGCTCTTCATCTCTAGCTTTTAACGGTTAAAGACCGGCATAATTTTAGTTTTTTATCTGACCTCTTGGCGCAAATCATTTCATCTTAATTGCATTAAGAGTTGTTATGGAATGCAAGAGAAAAGTTGTATCAAAATAGACCCGGTAATTTTATTTAACTTATTGATAAAATTTCACAAAAAAACTGTATAAAAAACATAAACATCAATTACGATAAGCAGCGAATAGCGGAGGATCTTTGGAGATCATTCAAATGGACATCCTCCTTCATATAAAAGCTATCAAAGCATAAAGGTGGAGAGTGCGCCAGAGAAGTTTTCTAAAACAATTCTTGAAAGGAAACATGCATGAAAAAGAATCATCCAGCCCCTTCTCCCTCTGTAGCTGAACTAATAAAACAATTTGAACAACAAGTCCCAGAAGATCAAAATCCAGAAGCCCTCTATGCGAAGGCTAATAAAACACCCAGAGAACGGCGCCCCTCACAACAAGCTACACCAGAACCCCTTTATGCAACGGTTAAGAAACCTCCCAGAAAGCAAAGTCCTCAAACCCCACCAGAAAGTGCCTATGCACCCCAAACCCCACCAGAAAATGCCTATGCGATACCGCGTGGTGGGAAACATCCCCAAAAACCAGTAGACCCCTATTTAGTAACTGATCTGAAGGAAGCTGGTTGGCTAGACTTTGAATATCTAGAAAACCCTCTCTATGACCGAGAAAACCCTCTCTACATCCTAGAAAATCCTCTCTACGACGGAGTGGGTAGAGGAGCAGATAGGGAGCAACATCCCGAAAAACCAGAACATATCTACGCAGAGATTGACACGAGAGAAAGCGAAAGTCCGCATCCCACACAACCAGCAGAAAGTGCCTATTCGATACCGCGTGGTGGGAAACATCCCCAAAAACTAGTAGACCCCTATTCAGTAACTGATCTGAAGGAAGCTGGTTGGCAAGAATTTGAACATCTAGAAAACCCTCTCTACGACGGAATAGGTAGAGGGGCAGATAGAGGGCGACATCCCGAAAAACCAGAACATATCTATGCAGAGATTGACACGAGAGAAAGCGAAAGTCCGCATCACACACAACCACCAGAAAGTGCCTATGCACCCCAAAACCCACCAGAAAATGCCTATTCGATACCGCGTGGTGGGAAACATCCCCAAAAACTAGTAAACCCCTATTTAGTAACTGATCTGAAGGAAGGTGGTTGGCAAGAATTTGAACATCTAGAAAACCCTCTCTACGACGGAATAGGTAGAGGGGCACATAGAGGGCAACATCCCGAAAAACCAGAACATATCTACGCAGAGATTGACACGAGAGAAAGCGAAAGTCCGCATCACACACAACCAGCAGAAAGTGCCTATGCACCCCAAAAACCACCAGAAAATGCCTATGCGATACCGCGTGGTGGGAAACATCCCCAAAAACTAGTAGACCCCTATTCAGTAACTGATCTGAAGGAAGGTGGTTGGCAAGAATCTCAACATCTAGAAAACCCTCTCTACGACGGAGTGGGTGGAAGAGCACATAGAGGGCAACATCCCGAAAAACCAGAACATCTCTACGCAGAGATTGACACGAGAGAAAGTGGAAGTCCGCATCACACACAACCAGTAGAAAATGCCGATGCAGATGTAAATACTAGAGGACACAGAAGACAGCACCAACATCGCCCAGAACAATCCGCACACGCAGCAAGCACTTCACAAAACAAAGCAGGGCCTCTCACGAATATCGAACTTGCTGCCCGACTCGCAGAAAATGAAAATATCCAGTATTGTCGTGCAGAAATCCAGCGTTTGGCCACAATTGTTTATGGCAACCCGGGTGTTTTTGAGCAACAGATAAGTGCGTTTCTGAGACATCCTCATGCAGGGGACCCAATCTCACGGGCAACCGCAGAAAAACCTGAAAGTGTTAGTAAACTTGCAGGTGCACAAGCACTTGGCATAAAAAGTCCTGCACGCAGACAGGCTGAAGATGGTTTTCGCCCCCTATGTGATGCTCTTGAACGCTTTGAACACACTGCACACAAGCTCGCAAAAAGCATGATGCGTGAGCATCAGGAAAAACACAAAGACCTTGAGAGAGGACAAGAAAGTCCAGAAAGAACCCGCAGACATCACCATCATCATCATCGTGCAAGAGAGGAACAACACCACTCTCCACAACGCGAAGCGCAACAACGCAGCAGAGCTGGAGGAACAAAAGGAATGGCTTTTTCAATGTAAGTTTACATAAATTTTTCTCTGATCTCTTAGCACAATTCATTTGATAGGGATTGCGCTAAAACTTTTTGTGCAATGTTACGGAAGAGGTCCATAAAAACAGCCCCCATATTTTATTTAACTTATTGATAAAATTTCACAAAAAAACTGTATAAAAGTCACAAATATCGATTACAACAAGCAGCGAATAGCGGAGGATCTTTGGAGATCATTCAAATGGACATCCTCCTTCATATAAAAGCTATCAAAGCATAAAGGTGGAGAGTGCTCCAGAAAAGTTTTCTAAAACAATTCTTGAAAGGAAACATACATGAAAAAACATCAATCTCCCCCTTCTCCACAAACTCCCCCTGAAGCCCTCTACGCACAGGTTAATAAACCGAGCAGAGGTCCACGCCCACAACAACCAAAAGAACCTGTCTACGCAGAAATTAACACGGGAGCAAATGGAAGTCCGCATCACACACAACCAGAAGAAGTCGTCTACGCAACAATCGGCATGGGCGCAAGTGGAGGTCCACGCCCACAACACCCAACAGAACCTGTCTACGCAGATGTTCACGTAGCAGGCAGAGGACACCACCCTCATCGCCCAGAGGAAACTGTCTACGCAGATGTTCACGTAGGAGGCAGAGGACGCCACCCTCATCGTCCAGAACAATCCGCACACGCGGCAGGCACTTCACAACACAAAGGGGGGCCTCTCACAAATGTCGAACTTGCTGCCCAACTCTCAGAAAATGTAGATGTCCAGTATTGTCGTGCAGAAGTCAGACATTGGGCCAAAATTGTTTATGGCAACTCGGGTGCTTTTGAGCAACAGATAAGTGGGTTTCTGAGACATCCTCATGCAGGGGACCCAATCTCACGAGCAACCGCAGAAAACCCTGAAAATGTTGGTAAACTTGCAGGTACGCAAACACTTGGCATAAAAAGTCCTGCACGCAAACAGGCTGAAGATGGTTTTCGCCCCCTATGTGATGCTCTTGAACGCTTTGAACAAACTGCAAACAAGCTCGCACAAAACATAATACGTAAGCATCAGGAAAAACACAAAGACCTTGAGAGAGGACAAGAAAATCCAGAAAGAACCCACAGACATCACCATCATCATCGTGCAAGAGAGGAACAACACCACTCTCCACAACGCGAAGCGCAACAACGCAGCAGAGCTGGGGAGCAAAAAAGAATGGCTTTTGGAATGTAAGTTTACATAAACTTTTCTCTGATCTCTTAGCGCAATTCATTTGATAGGGATTGCGCTAAAATTTTTTGTGCAATGTTACGGAAGAGGTCCATCAAAACAGCCCCCATATTTTGTATAACTTATTGATAAGATTTCATAAAAAAGCTGTATAAAAGTCACAAACATCAATTAGGATAAGCAGCAAATAGCGGAGGATCTTTGGAGATTATTCAAATGGACATCCTCCTTCATATAAAAGCTATCAAAGCATAAAGGTGGAGAGTGTGCCAAAGAAGCTTTCTAAAAAGTTCCTGAAAGGAAACATACATAAAAAGGAAACATACATGAAAAAACATCAATCTCCCCCTTCTCCACAAACTTCCCCTGAAGCCCTCTACGCACAGGTTAATAAACCGAGCAGAGGTCCACGCCAACAACACCAAACAGAACCTGTCTACGCAGATGTTCACGTAGCAGGCAGAGGACGCCATCCTCATCGCCCAGAAGAAGTCGTATACGCAGATGTTCACGTAGCAGGCAGAGGGCGCCATCCACATCGTCCAGAAGAAGTCGTATACGCAGATGTTCACCTAGGAGGCAGAGGACGCCACCCACATCGTCCAGAAGAAGTCGTATACGCAGATGTTCACCTAGGAGGCAGAGGACGCCACCCACATCGTCCAGAAGAAGTCGTATACGCAGATGTTCACCTAGGAGGCAGAGGGCGCCATCCACATCGTCCAGAAGAAGTCGTATACGCAGATGTTCACGTAGCAGGTAGAGGGCAGCGCCCTCATCGTCCAGAGGAAACCGACTACGCAAGGGTTGCTCCACAACAAAGAACAAAAGCGCCTCTGTCGAATGAAGAAATCGCTAACAGAGCCTTAAAAGATCCATTGGTCAAAGCATATCACGGAGAAGTCCAGCATTGGAGCAAAATCGTTTTTGGAAACGCAAATGTTTTGCAGCAAAAAATGCAGGATATTCTCAAAGATCCCACCGTTGGAGAGCAGGTTTCATGGGATCTTGCAGCGAATCCTAAGTCTTTTCATAAGCTTGCTGGTCGCAATATCTGTGGCTTTAAAACGGGTGCACGCAGACAAGCTGAAGAAGGTTTGCAACACTTGTGTAACGCTCTTGACGGCTATACAGATGCTGTAAAACAAACAAGAGAGAGGATTTTGCATACCCCTAGCTCAGCACAAAAACGCGAGAATTTAGAACAAGAGAAGACACAAAAACTCCATAAAGCAAAAGGTCTGCAGCAGGATCGTTCGCAGAACGTTAAACCGCCTAAAATTGAGAAAAGAGGAATGGCTTTTGCAATGTAAATTTACATAAATTTCTCTCTGATCTCTTAGCGCAATTCATTTTATAGGGATTGCGCTAAAATTTTTTGTGCAATGTTATGGAAAAGTTCCATCAAAACAGCCCCCATATTTTGTATAACTTATTGATAAAATTTCATAAAAAAGCTGTATAAAAGTCACAAATGTCGATTACGATAATTATGAATAGCGCAGAGTCTTTGGAGGTCATTCAAAGAAGCACCTTCTTTTTTGTATAAAAGCTATCAAAGCATAAAGGTGGAGAATGCACCAAAGAGGTTTTCTAAAATAATTTTGAAAGGAAACATGCATGAAAAAAAGCCAACCATCCCCTTCTCCACGCCCCTCAATAGAAGAACTCACACAACGCTATGAACACACTGCCCCATGGGCATCTACCACAACCTCTCCCAACACAAAAGCTGCTCAGAAAAGCGAAAGGTTGCCTCCTATACCGGAAGAACAGGAAAAAAACTGTCTCTTTCAAATGAAGAAGTTTTGGGCATGGTTCAAAACCATTCGTCAGTTCAAAGATATGGCGCACAAATCAAATATTGGTGCACAATTGTTTTTGGAAACCATTGGTGCACAATTGTTTTTGGAAACGCAGATGTTTTGCAGGAAACAATGCAGGATATTCTCAAAGATCTCACTGTTGGAGAGCAGATTTCATGGGACTTGCAGCGAATCCTACGTCTTTTCATCAGCTTGCTGGTCGCAATATCTGTGGCTTTAAAACGCATGCACGCAGACACGCTGAAAATGGTCTTTCACACCTGACTAACGCCGTTGAGAATTATGCAAGTGCTGTAAAACGAGCGAAAGAAGATATTCTACAAAGAGATCAGGAAAGACAAAACCGCCAAGAACGGTCTGCTAGCTTGGATAAAAAATTGCAAAAACAGCAAGAGTTATCACACCCCTCTAAGGGCATAAGCACACAGCAGAAAATAAGCAAGAAGTTGCTGAAACCTCTAGGCATGAACACCAAAGAGAACCAGATGTTCGACCACGCAAAGTTGAGGGAGCAAAAGCAATGGCTTTCGCTAACTAAGCGTGCGTTAACTTTGGTCTTTCATTTGATCTTTTGGCGCCAATCATTTTGTATGGTTTGCGCCAAGGGGTGGTGTAAAACGTTAGGGCACAAGCTATCAAATAGTTACCGTCATTTAACCAAGTAACTGATGAAGGTTCATATATAAAACTGCATAATTATAATAAAAATATTGATCATAATCTGTGCAAAGAACGCAAAATCTTTGAAGGTCATTCAAATAGACACCTTCTTTTGTATAAAAGCTATCAAAGCATAAAGGTGGAGAATGCATCAAAGAGATTTTCTAAAAATATTGATATTGGGAAAGCTTGAAAGGAAACATGCATGAAAAAAAACCAACCATCCCCTTCTCCCCTCCCCTCAATAGAAGAACTCATAAAACGCTATGAACAAGCTGCCTCAAGGGCATCTCCCACAACGTCCCCCGACACAAAAGCTGCTCAGGAAAGGACAAGAAGGTTGTCTTCTATACCGGAAGAAGATGAAAAAGGACTGTCTCTTTCAGAAGAAACTACTACGGTTAAAAAGGAAGGAGACGTTGTATACGCAACATTTGATTTTTCAGAAAATCCGCATCACTCAAGAGACAAAGATACGGTGAGGAGTAGAGAGAGTGAAATCCTATACGCAATGGTTTCTTCACAAAGAACAACGGTGTCTCTCTCAGAAGAACAAATTGCGAGCTTACTTCCACACAACCCATTGGTTGAAACATATCACGAAGAAATCCAACGTTGGAGTGAAGTTGTATATGGCCAAAAAAATGCTTTACAGGAAAAAATGAAGGAAATTCAAAAAAATCCCACTGCAGGAGATGATTTCTCATGGCAGCTTGCAAACCATCCTGAGAGTATTGCTAGGCTTGCTGGTGTGAGTGTATGTGGCATAACAAACAGCGCGCGCCAACAAGCGGAAAATGGCGTGGCTCCCCTGTGTGTTTCTGTTGAGTGTTATGTAGCAGCTATACAATATGCACAAAAGAGCTTGTCACAATCCCCAGAAACAGAATTAAGATACTATGAACAATCAATGGGCAGTGAAGCAATGGCTAAAATCCTGCAAAAGCCACATGATTCTGAAAGGGAAAGAGGGCCCCTTTCAACTGAAGAAGTTTTGGATCTAGTTCAAGAAAACCGAGCAGTTCAAAGATATGGCGCACAAATCAAACATTGGTGCACAGTTGTTTTTGGAAACGCAGGTGTTTTGCAAGAAAAAATGCAGGATATTCTCAAAGATCCCACTGTTGGAGAGCAGATTGCATGGGATCTTGCAGCAAATCCTACCTCTTTTCATAAGCTTGCTGGCCGCAATATCTGTGGCTTTAAAACGCATGCACGCAGACACGCTGAAAATGGTCTTTCACACCTGACTAACGCCGTTGAGAATTATGCAAATGCTGTAAAACTAGCGAAAGAAGATATTCTACAAAGAGATCAGGAAAGACAAAACCGCCAAGAACAGTCTGCTGAATTGGATAAAAATTTGCAAAAACAACAAGAGTTATCACACTCCTCTGAAGGGCATAAGCACGCAACAGCAAAGTGGCAAGAGGTTGCTGAAACCTCTAGGCATGAACACCAAAGAGAACCAGATGTTCGACCACGCAAAGCCTCAGCACCAAAAGCGATGGCTTTTGCTAGCTAAGCACGTATAAGCTTGAGCTTTTAATCTGATTTCTTGGCGCAAATCATTTTATGTAAATTGCGCCAAGGAATTTTGTGTAATGTGCAGAAAAAAATTATCACAACTCCTCCTTTGTTTGACATAATTGCCCCTCTTTTGACGCAAGCGCCCTAATTTTACATAACATATTGATAAAATTTCATAAAAAAACTGTATAAAAGACATAAATAGCAGTTATGGTCCCTACGAATAGCGAAAAATCTTTTGAGACCATTCAATTTTGCATCCTCCTTTGCATAAGAAGCTATAAAAAACATAAAGGTAGAGAATGCACCAAAGAGATTTTCTAAAATATTGATATTGGGAAAGCTTGAAAGGAAACACGCATGAAAAAAAACCAACCATCCCCTTCAGCACCTCTTTCGGTGAAAGAATTAAGAAAACTCTATGAACAATCTGCCCTAGGAACCTCTTCCTCAGAATCTCTACAGGCAACACCTGCTCCAAAAGACAAAAGACAGCCTTCCCCAAAACTGGAAGAATTTAAAAAACGCTATGAACACGCTGCCCTAGGAACCTCTTCCTCAGAATCTCTCTCCGCAAAGGATCTTCCAAAAGACCAAAAACAGCCTTACATGCCGGAAAATCCTGAAAAATTGCAAAGACACCATGAACAGTCTGCTACCACGCCTAAACAAAGCGTGCCACAAGCTTCTCTCTACGCTACATCTGCTCCACAAAAACCACCACGTACGCGTATTAGCACACAGAACAGCGCATCAACGCAAGAAAGCGAAGTTCTCTACGCTACATCTGCTCCACAAAAACCAATTCGCGTAGCTCCCCAAAGGCCACCGCGCATGAAAGACATAGAGCTAAACAAACCAAAAGCACAAGAAAGCGAAGTTCTCTACGCCACAGCGGCCCCCCCAAAACCACCACGTACGCGTATTAGCACACAGAACAGCGCATCAACGCAAGAAAGCGAAGTTCTCTACGCTACATCTGCTCCACAAAAACCAATTCGCGTAGCTCCCCAAAGACCACCGCGCATGAAAGACATAGAGTTAAACAAACCAAAAGCACAAGAAGGCGAAATTCTCTACGCCACAGCGGCCCCCCAAAAACCACCACGTACGCGTATTAGCACACAGAACAATGCGTCATCCCAAAACGATGACATAATCTACCAAACACCTACGCCACAAGCATCACCTCGCGTGGGAGACAGGGAGCAAAACAGCGCATCAACGCAAGAAAGTGTAACCCCACAGCCAACGATGGCTCCACCAAAACCATCTCGCATGAGCGGAGCATCTATAAACACGATGCAACTAAACATATTGACCGAAGCATATCATGAAGAAGTCCACTATTGGTGCGAAATTGTGTATAAAAATCGGCTTGTTTTGGACCAAAAAATACAAGAGATACGAGAAAACCCAGCAATGGCAAAACAGCTCTCATGGATGCTTTCAAAGTATCCTGAACATATTGCTCCGTTGGCTGGTAAAAAAACTCTTGGTATAAAAACGAAAACGCGCAAAGCAGCTGAAGAAGGGCTTTCATCTCTGTCTACTGCCATTGAGGGTTATGCGTATACTATCCAATATACACAAGAGAGCGCTTTACATGTTCCTCAGACAGAACAAAGACGCCATGGACAAACGACAGAGAGCATGCAAACTCTTGAAAATCTACAAAATCCGCTTAATCCTGAAAGGGAGAGAGAGAGAGCGCCTCTCTCGCAGAGAGAAATCGCCAAGAGGGTCCCAAAAGATCCATCGGTTATTTATTGTCAAACAGAAATCCAATATTGGTGCAAAGTCGTTTATGGTAACCCGCTTGTTTTGCAAGAAAGAATGGAGGAAATTCAAAAAGCTCCCGATCTAGGAGAAGAGCTTGCATGGCAAGTTACAAATTATCCTCGTCTTTTTTCTAAACTTACAGGTCACAAAATACTTGGCATAAAAAGTGATGAACGCAAAAAAGCTGAAGAAGCTCTTCCTACCCTATGTAACGCCATTGAAGATTATTCAGACGCTGTAAAACAAGCAAGAAAAAATATTGTGCAAGCCCATCAAGCACAACAAAAACGTGCTGATCAATCTCCTGAACGGGATAAAAATTTGCAACAACAGCAAGGCTTATCGGAATCGCCTCAACGCCCTGAACGCTTGACAGTAAGCGCGCTCGTACATCAAGAAGCTGCTGGACCCTCTAGGCAAGCGGACAACAGATCACTGGATGTTCGACCACGGAGAACTGGAACACCAAAAACAATGGCTTTTGCCAGTTAAGCGTGCATAGTTTTAGCATTTAATCTAATCCCTTGATGCAATTCTCACAAAATGATTTGTATCAAGGAATGTTTTTGCAAATGTTATAACCAATTTTCTTAAAAATAGCCCTGCTCATTTTACGTAAAGAATTGATAAAGTTTCATAAAAAAAACTGTATAAAGGTCACAAATACCAATTACGATACTGACGAATAGCGCAGAATATTTGGAGATCATTTACCTTAATATTCTCCTTTGTATAAAAAGCTATCAAAGCATCAAGATGGAGAATGCACCCAAAAAAGTTTTCTAAAAAATATTGAAAGGAAACATGCATGAAAAAACACCAAACTGGACATTCTGCCTCTCTCTCACCAGAAGAATTAACAGAACATCCCGGAACATCTAGCGCAGAAATTCGTGAAAAGCTAAGTTTAGCATCACAAAGTTTCTTTTATCCTGGTAGCAAGGTACTCAAAAATAAACATAGCATCAAAGACACAGAAACATTAAAGAAGCAATGTGCTGAGGATGTTGAAAGGGAAATGATCCAACTGCGCCAAGAACCCTTGCCAGCGGCTGTTGATTCCTCCTATCTAAAATATATTCATAAACGCTTGTTTCGACATACATTTGAATGGGCCGGTGAGACCAGAGCAAAACCATTTACCTTTAGAGATGGTAATGTTGCCTATATGCCTATTATAAAAAGAAAAGAATTTAGAACAACTTTTGCCACCAGCAGAAGGGTAGAAGAAGGGCTGAAAAATTTAGATCAAGCACTCGCCGAGACGAATTACTTGAAAGGTCTAACCCGCGAAGAATTTGTTGAGTATGCAACAGGATTGATGATCAATTTGCAACACCTACATCCTTTCAGAGAAGGCAATAGACGAACGCAACGCATGTTTTTTGAAAAACTTGCCGAATCTGCAGGACACAAGCTGGATTTTTCTTGTGTGACAAAAAAGCGCAAAATGCTTGCCAGCATTGAAGCAATGGACAATGGCAATCCGGAACCGATGAAGCATTTGCTTGAGGATATCTCCAATCCAGAAAAACTGCTTGTTTTAAATGAATTCATCAACGAAATGAGAGAACTCGGACTTGATGAAAACAATTATAAGCTTGCTGTCGTAGCACAAGACGGTATAACCTATCATGGCACATATAGAGGCGCTGGAGACAATGGCTTCATGATGGATGTTAATGGTACTTTCATCATAGGAAGTAAAAAACATCTCACACCAGAGCAATTAAAAACATTGAAAATTGGTGATACCCTCTCTTTTACGGCGCCACAAGCTCAAGACTTGCAAAAAACGCTCATTCCAAGCGAAAAAATAGCCCCTCTCACAACAGATGAAATTGCTGAAAGGGTTTATAGCAGCGCATTAGTCCAAGAAAGCATGAGCAAAATCGAAGTTTTGTGCAAAGTTGTTTATGGTAATTCTCATATTTTGCGGAATAAAATGCCGAAGATGAAAATTCCAGTGACAGTTGAAAGTATCAATGAAGGAGAACAGTTTGCACGGCAGGTTGGAGCATTTCCTCAATCCATTCGGAGACTTCGTGGTACCAATATATGTGGCTTAAAAAGTGGTGCACGCCAGCACGCTGAAGCAAATATTTTGCCTTTAAGCCATGCCATTTTTGATTATGTGCATGCTGTAAGACTGGCAGAAAAGGATGTTCTCGAAGCCCATCAAGAAAAACAACAGCGCTGTGAAAAGTCGGTAAAAACTCCTAGTGAAGAAATAAAAAATCTTTTTTCTCTCTCAAAAGAACAACAGCAAGAAGTCTTATTGCAATCTCCTGAACTAAAAGCGGAAATGAAGCTTTATATGAGTGAACTCGGTGAGCGCTTATCATTAAGCGAGCAGAGAGCTATAAGGGAAAGAAATCACCGACAACTCGCTGGAACTATTGGCACCTCATTAAATAACGCAAAGGAAATTGCAGCAATCTTCCAAAAGGGAACAGAAATACAACAGAATATGCAAGCAATGTCGCGTACATCCTATGAACACTCAACACAAAGCGTGCATCAATCTACACGGAAAAACAAAGACAAAGAACACGCGAAAGCTCTTACCCCATCAGCAATTAAAGCAAAGAAAGTGACCACAATCGTCACGCAAGAAAAAGCAGTACAACAAAGCGTTCGACCACATAAAATTGAGCATGCAAGAGCTATAACCATCTAAACATGCATAAGCTTTAGCTTTTTTAGTTCTTTAGCAAATGAAGATCATCACTGCTAAAAGTTTTTTTCTATCGCTCATTTGTTTTCAAAGAAGAAGAGATGTAAACGTGAAGTTATGGGAGTGTATGTTCATGCGCCCATAAGGAGATACACTCCATAGTTTTAAACATTTTAAATCAGAATACAAACTATAGACAGACTGTTTAACCATTATAAACACTCTACGAAACTGAATTTCTATTTTATAAAGCTGATGTGTGAGAACGCACATCTAACAATCAGGAAAAGTCTGGTATGCAAACCGATATTCTTACAGAAACAAACTGTAAAGAAGCCAAGAGATACCGTGCGCACACCATGCAGAACCAATGAAACAGAGCACAAACAGAGATAACTATCGCCTCATTCATTTTCTCCATGCTCTTTTGGTTCTAGTGCCCCATATTTTGAAAATTGAGAAAAAGAAACTTTAATGTTTTATATAAAGAATAAAACGATAATGGAGCAACAACAAGTACAGCTTAAAGAGTATGAATACGCTCTTATTGACAGAAGAGCAAACACCATCGTAAAAACGCTTTAGCTTTACAAAAGAGTATTGTATTAACACACTGCTGAGATTTTTATGATCTAACAAGGCTTTATTAATCACCTCACTTTCATGACAAACCTGATATATCTTTATGACCCTGATTAAAAAGTTTGCCACAGTTGCTTCCGGAACCCTCATGAGCCGTATTTTTGGCTTTATACGCGAAATGCTGATGGCAGCAGCGCTTGGAACTGGTCCTGTTTCCGACGCGTTCAATGCGGCTTTTCGTTTTCCCAATACATTCCGCCGGTTTTTTGCTGAAGGTGCCTTTAATGCAGCTTTTATTCCCCTTTTTTCAAAAAAAATTACCGAAGATGGTCAAGAAACAGCATGCAAATTTGCAGAAGAAGTGTTTGGCGTTCTCTTTTCGCTCCTGTTACTTTTAACCATTGCCATGGAATTAAGTATGCCTTTTTTGGTACGAACAATCATTGCTCCAGGTTTTGCAGAGGATGCGACAAAATTTAACGCCACAATTCATTTCACTGCAATCATGTTTCCCTATTTAACATGCATGTCTTTAGCAGCAATGATGGGAGGAATGTTAAATGCCTTGCGGCGCTATTTTATCGCAGCCATAGCCCCTCTCTTTTTGAATGTTATTCTCATTGGCGTGCTTGCTTATGCCTGGATTTATCAGCTTGACGCTTGGCATATCGGTTTAAATCTTTCTTGGGGTGTTCTCGCAGCAGGAATTCTCCAACTCACCTTGATCGCGATTGCTTTGCGTCAAAGTGGGATGAAAATTTTTCTCCGACGTCCCCATTTTAGCCCCAATGTTCGCAAGCTCTTAACTTTAGCATTCCCTGCTGCCATCACCGGAGGCATTACACAAATCAATTTGTTAATCAATACCAACATTGCTTCTAGCCAATCGGGTGCCGTCTCCTCTTTGATGTATGCTGATCGTCTTTACCAATTGCCACTAGGCGTGATAGCAATTGCCATTGCGACTGTTCTTTTACCAGAATTAACAAGAGCCCTACGCAGCAAAAAGCACAAAGAAACGCACGATTTACAAAACCGCTCTATTGAATTAACCCTGTTATTAACACTGCCGGCATCCGTTGCCTTTTTGCTACTCTCCACCCCTATTGTCAGTTTGCTTTTTGAGCGTGGACAATTTACCAGTGTGTCAACACACCATGTTGCACAGTTACTTGAACTTTACGGACTAGGACTTCCAGCTTTTGTCCTAATCAAGGTATTTATTCCTAATTTTTTTGCTCATGAAGATACAAAAACACCGATGATTTTCACCGGCATTTGTGTTTTCATCAATATCAGTCTTGCTTTAACATTATTTCCAATTTTGTCAGCACGAGGCATTGTCATTGCAGAAATTATCTCCGGATGGGTTAACACACTGTTGCTTTGCAGCATTCTCATTAAACGCAGCTATTGGAAATACGATGGACAACTGATAAAACGCGTTGCATGTCTGATACTCGTTACTGTTTTAAGCATGGTGACCCTTCATTATCTGCTTCATGTGCTTGGCTTTTTGTCTTTTCCTTTATCCTCACACGCGTCGTTTTTCTTGCGTGCCAGCACTTTGGCAGGGATAATGCTTGTCATATTTTTAGTATATTGTATCGCCTATTTTTTACTTGATACGCGTTCCTTTTTCCTCACCCTCAAAAATTTTAAAAAACGTCTATAATATTTTATCTTGCTTTCATAAAAACGCTTTGACACAAAACACAAAATGAATAACTTGACTTAAGAAAGAACTTTTCTATGGGCACTTTTACACCGCTTGTCTTTTCTGGCGTACAACCGAGTGGGAACTTACATCTTGGTAATTATCTTGGAGCCATTAAGCATTGGGTTGAACTGCAAACATCCTATAACTGTCTGTATTGCGTTGTCGATATGCATGCGCTTACAGTGAATCCAGATCCACTCACCTTGCGTGAATCAACCAGAGCAGTCACAGCAGCTTTTTTAGCTGCTGGTATTGATGCTCAAAAACACATTATTTTCAACCAGTCTCAGGTTTTTCAACATGCCGAACTCGCATGGATTTTTAATTGTATCGCCCGTATCGGCTGGCTCCAACGCATGACACAATTTAAAGATAAAGCAGGAAAAGATCGTGAAAAAGCATCCCTTGGACTTTTTGCTTATCCAAGTCTAATGGCAGCCGATATTTTAGTCTATCGTGCCACACATGTTCCTGTGGGAGAAGATCAAAAACAACACGTTGAACTCACACGCGATATTGCGCAAAAATTCAACAACGATTACGCTTGCCGTATTGCGGATTTAGATGTTGGTCTTTCCATGCAAGTAGGCGAAGAGAAAAGACAAGTTTTTTTCCCGATACCAGAAGCACTTATTGGTGAGACAGCCACACGCATTATGTCTTTGCGCGATGGTACCAAAAAAATGTCAAAATCAGATCCTTCAGATTTTTCGCGCATTAATTTAACGGATGATGCTGATCTCATTGCAAAAAAAATACGCAAAGCAAAAACCGACTCCGCCCCTCTTCCCGACACCGTTACAGCCTTGGAAGAACGACCAGAGATCAATAACCTGCTTGGTATTTATGCAGCTTTTGCAGGAATAAGCAAAGAAAAGGCTCTTTCAGAATTTTCCGGACAACAATTTTCGCTGTTTAAAAAAGCTTTAGCTGACCTTGCAGTCCATAAGCTTGCGCCAATAACAGGGGAACTCCGTCGTCTTCAACAAGAAAGCGACTATATTGACTCTGTTTTACGTGATGGCGCAGAGCGTGCCAGTATACTAGCCGAAAAAAATATGAAAAAAGTCCGTGAAATTGTTGGATTTTTGCAAAATACATGAAACAATAAAGCTTTAACCGTAAAGAGAAAAAATTGTTTGTAAAAAATAGAGAAAACCCATGGTTTCTAAGCGAAAAAATCCGAAAAAAGATCACAAACGGAAAATTTTAGTCATTATTGATGAAACACCAGAATGTCGCCGTGCCGTTGCTTTTGCCGCACAGCATGCCCAAAATACCAACAGAACATTGGTCTTGCTCTGTGTTGTTGATAGTGTAGAATTTCAACATTTTCTTGGTGTAAACAATGTCATGCGAACAGAATCAACACAAACTGCCCATAGAGTTTTGGGAGAAATTGCCAATGATGTACGCTCCACCCACGCCCTTGAAACAGAAATCATTGTTCGTGAGGGGAAAAAAATTGATGAAATTTCTAAACTAATCGACGAAGATAAAGAAATAGCACTCATTATTTTAGCTGCCAGTGGACATACAGAAGGACCAGGACCGCTTGTTCAACTAATCGGAAGCCGGGGAACAGCTTTTTCAGTTCCTGTTACCGTCATTCCAAGCAATCTTGCCGATGAAGATATTGAATCTATTGCTTAAAACACAATGTTGGAGACTCAATTCTCTCCCTGATCCTTAAAAATAAAAGGAAAATGAATGTTTATTCAAACTGAAGCAACGCCAAACCCTGCAACACTTAAATTTCTGCCAGGTCGTGTCGTACTTTCTGAGGGCGTGTTAGAATTTCGTACACACGAAGAAGCCGCTAAAAATTCACCTTTAGCTGCTAAATTGTTTAATATTCCAAATGTCAGCGGTGTTTTTTTAGGCTATGACTTCATTACTGTGACCAAGAAAGACGGAGAATGGCAACATCTCAAACCTGCAATTTTGGGCACAATCATGGAGCATTTTCTCTCCAATGATCCAGTTATTACCACTCATGCCACCACACAAGCGCAAACCCATGCCCTTAACGAAGAATTTTATGACGAAAAAGACGCCGATATTGTCTTAACAATTAAGGAGTTGCTCGAAACGCGTGTTCGACCAGCGGTTGCCAATGATGGCGGGGATATTACTTTCCGCGGTTTTGAAAATGGTATTGTTTACCTCAATATGCGAGGAGCCTGTGCTGGCTGTCCTTCTTCCACAGCAACGCTGAAAAATGGTATTGAAAATCTTTTACGGCATTTTATCCCAGAAGTTCTAGGTGTTGAAGCCATGCCGCAATAAATGAAGAGTGAGATCTTACAAAACACCGATAAAGACAAGTGCTATAGGTGGTAAAATCACTCCATAGAGCATTATTTCCTCAGACCAAATCATTCCCAAGACATTACATTGCGTCAAACACACAACCAAAAAATATCCCCTTAATGGGATCACGCCCCTCACGCAAAACAAAACACCCCCGCTGAAACAAAACACTATTATGTTGCAGTTTCACGCACTTGCTTTAAAGCAACATCTCTCAATTGACTGGTAACTGGACTCCCAAGCCCATTTCATGACATCCATCCATGAATGGTATAATGCTAAAGCCATTGAGCACCACTACTTTTATGCTTGTAAAGATGCAAAACCGGCACCATCATACGTCTTTTCCAGCTGCCAATATTGTGACGACTCTTGCATTTGAGAACATTCATCAGAGGCATTTTTACGCCTTTCCTAAAAAGTCTTATCCACACACTCATCCCGCTTGTGACATGCAAGGGAATGATTTTGTTTGCTTCAACATATACAAATTTGCAATGAGAGTATCTTACGATATTCGAGGCTCTTATTTAAGATGAATAACACTAGATTATCATGATAAATCAATATGTTGCCTTTAATTGAGAGCAGCATTTTGATCAGAACCACTTCCTTTAACGCTCAACGTAAAAGAATTGAAGGAAATTCTTACCTGAAAGAAGCCCTCCTGCTCGCACACATACACCTTAGCACCGGTAGCAAATGAACAAACAAGAAAGCATTCTGCAAACTATCCAGACATTGATTTTATAATAATTAATAATGCTGAAGAAGAACCTGTTAATGCCCCGAAGACCATAAGATTCTCTTCTTTCAAACCCTTTAGATTGAATGAATAAAAACCATTTGCTTGCATGTCATAAGAGAGAGCAACATGGGAAGAGAAATCGTTTAAGAAAGCAGTAAAAATGCTTTTTGTGAACACTCTCAAATGCAAGAGCAATGGCAATATTGAGAGCAAGTAAAGAATATGATGGTGCCAGCTTGTAACCAATTAAGCTTTTTTGACAAATTCCGACTTTAAATACATTTGACCAAACCCAGGGATCTTGCAGTCAATATTATGATCACCCTCCACGAGGCGAATATTCTTCACCTTCGTACCACCCTTAAGAACGGATGTCGCACCTTTAACTTTAAGATCTTTCATCACAATAACGCTATCCCCATTTGTCAAGACATTACCATTGGCATCATAAACGGTGTCAGAAGGAGAAGGATCTTCGTTTTTTTGCGACCACTCATGTGCACATTCAGGACACACAAAATTATCACCCTCTTCATAAGTATAAAGACCACCACATTGAGGACATTTGGGATATTCACTCATATATTCTCTCTTTTGTTCAAGAAAAACCACTCATATAAACGGTCATAGAGCAAGAAGTGCTTATTGTCCATTGCTAAAGCAAAACACTTACCAAGCAACAGCATTTTATCCCAAAAGCCCTAGATGATTACGAGCATGCAATAACACTTTTACACAAAAAACAATAAAATCAATATCTTATTATTTTATCTGAAGCCCCATCAGAATTCACCCTTTAATGCATAATTCAGTTGATCATTTTTTATAAAAGATTGCCATGCATAAACAGAGCATAAAAAACACATCATACTATTCTTAACGCATGTGAATATTCAAATGAAATGCAAAGCAACCTGTTATGCATAACGGCTTATGAATTTTACGATATGTTTTTATCACAACACAAACCGCATTGTTAAAAGTTCAAACGTTTGAAACTATCATAACGTAAGCTAGCAATACGTTGAGAGATGATATTTCATTTTAAGGATTGGATGATGAATCGCATTAAAAAATATAAAGATGACAGTCACCAAAATGGCGAATGTAAAATACGAAAGCTGTTATCACAACATCACCATAACACGAACCAATTTTAAAAGGAGATAATTTGAAACTGTCTACAAAGGCTGCATAAAAGACTTTTTACAAAATACAGACTTTATAGGTTTTCTAAAAGTTTAGCAAACGCTAAGCATGCACTATAGAGACCGATCATCACAGCAGATACAGCAGACAGCGGATAATGAACAATATTATATCTTAAAAATCGAAATCCTTTTAACGGCATAACGCATAGTCAGCTCTTAAAAAACATTTGCAGAGCTATAGTTTTAAAGGTAACCAAACCAAATGAAAACCAGTTGATTTTTCTGTCCTCCAAATTGTAGGCACCTTTTTAAGAGAAGCAGACAAAATTCAAAATCGCGTTAACCTCCCTAAAGGCAAATGTTTAAAGAGTGCTATACTCTACAGAGAACGTCCCAACAACTTGAGTGGATAATTTTGCAAGTTGCAAAAAGCCCCCCATCCCCTCACAAAAACACTTACCCTCACAAAAACACTTACCCTTATAAAAACACTTACCCTCATAAAAACACTTAAATTGAGTAAGAGAGAAACACACACCGGTAAAAACAAGATCTGCTGACACAAGATCGCTCTTGCATTGAGACGCTTGATAAGAAGCATTTTTTGTAGCCTTTCTTCAACGACTCCTCTTCCCATGTTGCTCTCTCTTATGACATACAAGCGAATGGATTTTTATTCATTCAATCTAGAGGGTTTGAAAGAAGAGAGTCTCACGATATTCAGAGTTTTTAGAGCGCTTCCTTGTTTGCTCATAATAGGAAACCAATGGGGGCGCATCTACCCGCCTCCAAACCCCTCCTCTTTATAGAAGGAAATTAAATATGCCTAACATCAAACATATTAATTATCATACAGCCTACGAAAGATGATGAGTTTTGTTTTTTCACCATTGGCTATGAAGGACAGTCTCTTGAGAATTATCTTCATTGTCTCATAGAAAACGATATCAAAACTTTATGTGATGTTCATAAAAATACAATAAGTAGAAAACACGGATTTTCAAAAAGACAATGAGAGAAAGCTGTAAGGCAACATTGATATTGAATGTATATGCAACTGCCTGAACTTGGAATTGCTTCTGAAAAATGACGAAATTTAAAAACACAAAAAGATTATGAACGCCTTTTTGAAGATTATCAAAATACAACGCTCAAGAATAATTCTTGTGCAATAAACAAATTATATCCAATTTTTTAAAACAAAAAGCGCATTGCAATCACCTGTTTTGAAGCCAATATATGCATATGCCATAGAGGAAAAATAGCCTTGAGCTCTTACACAATGAAAAGATTGGAAATATGAAATTAGGCACATCTAAAAAATAAACTTGCAGATTTTTTTAAGATGAGAGTGCTCCCTATGTCTCCCAAGACCCCCACCCTTTCCTAACAACTTTCAACACATGGCGTGCTTCACACCACACATGAATTGCATCTCAATGTAAGGAGAAGAGACATGGTACCACATGGAACCGCACCCACCCACCATAACTAAAAGCCAGCTATTGCACGCACTTTACAAGAAGAAAAAAACAAAAATGCGAATTCATAGAAATTAAACCTACGGGTGAACGCCTCATCTCTCTTAAATCCGATATCCCAAGACCAAAGCCAGCCGCGCATCTTGATAAAATTTGGCATTCATTAAACCGATAAATAGAGCTTTGATATCCTCTTATATCCTCTCTCCATATCGAAACCACGCCCTCTGAAAACAGAAAAGAGTACAAGAAACAGGAACAAGCGTACAAAAAAAACGGGCACAATGGCCCGTTTCCTTTTACCTCTATGAAAGGGCTTAGAAATCCATTCCGCCCATTCCACCCATTCCACCACCAGGCATTGGAGGCATTGGGGTCTCTTTCTTTGGCACTTCAGCAACCATAGCTTCTGTGGTAATAAGCAGGCTAGCAATTGACGCAGCATTCTGGAGAGCAGAACGCACAACCTTCACGGGATCAACGATTCCCAAAGCAATCAAATCACCAAATTCACCGGTTGCGGTATTGTAACCGAATGTGTCAGCATTGTTTTCGAGCACTTTGCCAACAATAATGGCAGCTTCTTCACCAGCATTGGTTGCAATTTGACGTGCTGGTGCTTGTAATGCACGACGAACGATATTGATACCAGCTTCTTGATCAGGATTGCTTCCTTTAACAGTCAACGCATTTGCAGCACGCAACAATGCGGTTCCACCACCAGCAACAATACCCTCTTCCACAGCTGCACGCGTTGCGTTCAAGGCATCATCAACACGATCTTTCTTTTCTTTCACTTCAACTTCTGTTGCACCGCCAACACGGATAACGGCAACACCACCAGCGAGTTTAGCAAGTCTTTCTTGCAATTTCTCACGATCATAGTCAGAAGTTGTTTCTTCAATTTGTACCTTGATCTGGTTTACACGTGCATTAATTTCTGCTTTTTGTCCAGCACCATCAATAATCGTGGTATTTTCTTTAGAAATGTTCACTTTCTTTGCACGACCAAGCATATCTAAAGTGACATTTTCCAATTTAATGCCAACATCTTCAGAAATAACTTGACCAGATGTTAAGATTGCAATGTCTTCCAACATGGCTTTACGACGATCACCAAATCCTGGAGCTTTCACAGCAGCAATTTTCAAACCACCGCGCAACTTGTTAACAACGAGCGTTGCCAAAGCTTCACCTTCGACATCTTCCGCGATAATAAGAAGGGGTTTACCAGACTGAACAACAGCTTCAAGCACGGGAAGAAGAGATTGCAGATTAGACAATTTCTTCTCGTGAATGAGGATGTAAGGATCATCAAGATCAGCCACCATTTTCTCAGCATTTGTGACGAAATAAGGTGAAAGATACCCACGGTCAAACTGCATCCCTTCAACGACTTCCAATTCCGTTTCAGCAGTTTTTGCTTCTTCCACGGTAATAACGCCTTCATTGCCGACTTTTTCCATAGCATCAGCAATCATTTTACCGATTTCTGCAGCACCATTAGCGGAAATAGTTCCCACTTGTGCAATTTCTGCTGAAGTTTGAATTTTTTTGGCTTTTTTGAAAAGGTTTGCCACCACTTCTTCAACCGCAGCATCGATACCACGTTTGAGATCCATTGGGTTCATACCAGCAGCAACGGCTTTTACACCTTCTTGCACGATAGCTTGTCCCAAAACGGTTGCCGTTGTTGTTCCATCACCAGCAATATCATTGGTTTTAGAAGCAACTTCGCGCAACATTTGCGCACCCATATTTTCGAACTTATCTTCGAGTTCGATTTCCTTTGCCACGGATACACCATCTTTTGTGATGCGAGGCGCACCAAATGATTTGTCAATCACCACATTACGACCTTTAGGGCCGAGTGTTACCTTAACAGCGTTAGCAAGGATATCAACGCCGCGCAACAAACGCTCACGCGCCTCACGGCCAAATTTGACTTCTTTAGCAGCCATTTAATTTCTCCTTGGAGTTGTGTCCTAAATAATACAAAATGAAAGTATTGAGAGGTTGAATTACCCCAAAATTCCCATAATGTCAGATTCTTTCATGATTAAGAGGTCTTCACCATTAATTTTCACTTCGGTTCCAGACCATTTTCCAAACAAGATACGATCTCCTGTTTTGACTTCTAAAGGCACACGCTTTCCATTGTCATCGAGAGCACCATTGCCAACAGCAATAACTTCACCTTCTTGAGGTTTTTCTTTCGCTGTATCAGGGATGATAATCCCCCCAGCAGTTTTATTTTCAGATTCAACCCGACGGACAACGACACGATCGTGAAGTGGGCGGAATTGTATGTTAGCCATATTTTAAATCCTTAAAACTTAATATAATTGAATTAATCTTAAGTCCTTGTTAGCACTCTTTAAGCATGAGTGCTAACAGCAGCCTGAATATAAAATCGCCCCCCCCCATTGTCAAGGATTGTCTCTAAAATAATTTATCTCAAGGGGCTTCAAAGCCTTGCCTCTTTTTTCTATTTTGCGTTATCTACTTCGTTTAACGACACCCGTGAACATAAAAGGATTTTACCATGGTTGAAACACGTCAGGAAACTGATAGCTTTGGAACGATTTCGGTACGTCAAGACCGTTATTGGGGAGCACAAACTGAACGCTCACTGCATAATTTTAACATTGGCACAGAAAAACAACCTCTTGCTATCATCTATGCCTTAAGCCTTATTAAAAAAGCCGCAGCTGTTATAAATATGGAGAAAGGAAAACTGCCACAAAACATTGGGAAAGCAATTATTGCCGCCGCCGATGAAGTGCTTGCCGGCGATTTCGATACACATTTTCCACTCTCTGTCTGGCAAACAGGTTCTGGCACACAAAGCAATATGAATGTCAATGAAGTCATTGCTAATCGTGCGAGTAAGATTTTGGGCGGAAAACTTGGCAGCAAAAAACCCGTTCACCCTAACGACCATGTCAATATGAGCCAATCGTCGAACGATTCCTTTCCCACAGCGCTTCACATTGCCACCACGTTGCAAACACGCCAACACTTACTGCCAATCCTTGCAGCGCTTATCTCCACGTTAAAACAAAAAGAGCAAGAATTTGCCGACATCATTAAAATTGGCCGCACCCATACACAAGATGCCACTCCTTTGACCTTAGGGCAAGAATTTTCAGGCTACCGTACCGCACTGGAAGCGAATTACCAACGCATTGAAGGTGCTCTAACCGATGTCCAAATGCTTGCTCAAGGTGGCACAGCTGTTGGCACAGGATTGAATGCGCCAAAAGGTTTTGACGTTGCTTTTGCGCAAACAGTGAGCACTCTCACAGGGATAACATTCCAAACTGCCAGCAATAAATTTGAAGCACTCGCCCATCATGGAGCCCTTGCGCATTTCCATGGAAGCTTGAATGCATTAGCAGCTGATCTGTTTAAAATTGCTAATGACATTCGGTTTTTGGGATCAGGACCACGTTCAGGCTTAGGGGAACTCAGTCTACCTGAAAATGAGCCAGGTTCTTCTATCATGCCAGGCAAAGTGAACCCCACACAGTGCGAAGCCTTAACCATGGTTGCATGCCAAGTCTTTGGCAATCATACCAGTGTGACATTTGCCGCAAGCCAAGGACATTTCGAACTCAACGTTTATAAACCTGTTATTGGTTATAATGTTTTACAGTCGATTACACTGCTTGGTGATTGTATGCGTTCCTTTGATGAGCACTGCATCCAAGGATTACGCGCCAATCGAGTCCATATTCACTCTCTCATGGAACGCTCTCTCATGTTAGTGACAGCTCTTGCACCGGAGATTGGCTATGAAAAAGCTGCTGAAATTGCCAAGGCCGCACATAAAAATGATACAACTTTGCGTGCAGAAGCATTAAAATTCGGGGTTTCTGGAGCTGATTATGACCGGCTCGTTGATCCCAAAAAGATGATTGCTCCACAATAAGCAATAAGGAATAAACAACGCGAGGTAAACATCCTTGAAACAGACCGCGAAAATATCAAGCCATTCGCGGTCTGCTTTTTTGTGATCTGATTGTTTCTGATTGTTATTGCATATTTAACGATTTCGATGCCATCTCTTGCAAAGACTGGAAGACTTTTTGCGGATCTTGATTGTGGTTTATGCATTACCGCACGCTTTTGTTTCTCGCCTCTCTCATGTTTCTCTCGTGTTTCATGAGATCACGCCCCTCATGTAAAACAGAACGCCCCCGCTAAAAGAGAACGTTATTGGGTTGCCAATTCACACGCTTGTTTTAAAAAGACATCTCTTAAAACCTCAAAAGCCTATTTCACGACAGCGCCCGTGAATGGATATAACGGTAAAGCCAAAACCATTGAACACCAATGCTTTTACGCTTATGCAAGTGCAAGCCGGCACCATCATACTCTTTTTCCAGCTCCCAATGTTGCGAAAGCCCTTGCATTTGAGATGCGTTCATGAGAAGCATTTTTACTCCTTTCTTCAAACAGTTTTTACCCACACGCCAACCCCACTTGTGACGTATAAACAAGTGGTTTTTATTGATTCAACATAAAACAACTTTGAAATGACAGGAACTTACGATATTCGGGGTTCTCATTCAATGTGCAAACAATGCATTATCCTTATAAATCAAGGTATTATCTACAAGGATGACCCTCAAACTGCTCCACATCACATCCCACATAAAGTTTTAAATGCTCTCCCAATCCCTGTTCGCGATAAATGCACCACTATACCTATGCTCCGTTGTTAAAAAAGCACAGATGCCTTGCTAAATGCTGTTGTCAAGAAATGATACGAGCTTTGCATATCCAAGCCGAAAAGTGAGAGGATGAAACTGATGATAACCGCTCACCAATCGCCCCAAATACTCCACCAGCAAAAGACAAATAGACACAGCACCTCTTAAAAAAATTTTTGTGAAAACATTGGAGCATTCGCCATCCAATTCTTATCGCCATTCCATTTTTGCAATCAAATCCGTGCTGGTGCTTGGGTAAACGCAATTGTCTCCAAAAATAAAGTGAAAATCTTGACATGGCAAGAAAAGTCATTCCCTCTCCTGTAGAGCAATTAATGCTCCACCCCGCAACACTTCCCTCCCCTCAAGAGACAACGTAAAACAACTCTCTTATGTGATAATATCGGGCCGTTCGCGGCCCAATTTTTGCTGTATCTGCAACAATTGCAGCGCCGCTTTCTGCAAAGGTTGCAGAACTTTTTGCGGATCTAGATTGTATTTGCGTGGGTTCCCTTCATACTGCTCAAAATAAAGTCTTAAAGTAGCTTCTACCGTCCCTGTTCCCGATAAGCGCACCACTAACCGTGCTCCATTCTCAAAAAACACACGTATTCCCTGTCCTGTGCTAACACTGTGATCAACGGGATCATGATACGTAAAATCGTCTGCTTTTTCGACTCTCAGTCCAGCAATTTCCATTCCCGCCTTTGGTAAATGTGCACGCAACTGCTCCACAATTGCACAGGCTTTACAGGACTCCACTTCTTCATAATCATAACGTAAAGTGTAAAATCGCCCATAGGTGCGCCAATGCTGGTGCGTAATTTGTGCGACAGTTTTCCCTGTCACCGCTAAAAGATTTAACCAAAACAAAACAGCCCATAAACCATCCTTTTCACGGATGTGATGAGAACCCGTTCCAAAACTTTCTTCACCACAAAAGGTCACTTTTCCAGCATCCAAAAGCGTTCCAAAAAACTTCCACCCCGTTGGTGTTTCAAAAAAGTTCAATCCTTTTTTTTCAGCAACAAGATCAGCAGCACGCCCTGTTGGCATAGAGCGAGCAATACCCACAATACCCTGCCGATAGCCTTTAATCAGATGCGCATGGTCTGCCATAATAGCCAAGGAATCAGAAGGAGTGACAAATTGTTTGCAACCAATAATGAGATTACGATCTCCATCACCATCAGATGCCGCTCCAAGATCAGGACCTTGATCAGACATCAACAAATCATAAAGGTCCTTAGCATAAACCAAATTTGGATCTGGATGCTTGCCTCCAAAATCTTGCAAAGGAATGCCATTGACCACCGTTCCTTCAGAGAACCCTAAGCATTTTTCAAAAATTTCATGCGCATAGGGCCCTGTTACCGCATGCATCGCATCAAAGCGCAAAGTTAATCCTTTTGCCACGGCCTTAGCAATACAGTCAAAATCAAAAATCTCCTGCATCAGAGCAACATAATCGGCAACAGGATCGATAACCTCTACTTGCATAGACCCTATAAAGGCTATCCCTTGCTTACTTAAATCAATATCTGGAGCCTCAACGATTTTGTAAAAAGAAAGACGCTTTGATGTTGTAAAAATAGTCTCACACAGAGCATCAGGAGCAGGTCCGCCATTGGAAATATTGTATTTGATGCCGCAATCCCCATCTAAACCACCAGGATTGTGACTTGCTGAAAGAATAAGTCCACCATGGGCATGATATTTGCGAATAAGATGCGAGACAGCAGGGGTAGAGAGAATGCCCCCTCTTCCCACTTTAACACGCGCAACACCATTGGCAGCAGCCACTTTCAACACACGCTGAATCAGCCTATGATTGAAAGTGCGTCCATCACCACCAAGAATGAGCAATTTGCCCTCAAAAGGTCCAGCACTGTTAAAAATGGATTGAATAAAATTTTCAACATAATGGGGCTGTTGAAAAACCGATACCTTTTTACGCAAACCAGACGTTCCCGGTTTTTGATCCCCAAAAGCTGTTGTCAAAACTGTCGTTATAGTCATGGTTACGCCTTCATATGACTTCATCGGATTTTATAATACACATCCATCAAAGCATTAATTCCACTTGACGCAAGAATGAAATACTTGCAAACTTGTCACAATATATGACGGTTTAAAATGTATTCTCCAACACGCTTTTAAACACAAACACTGTTTTAAAACACAACTCCCAGAAAATATAGGAGCATAATTATGATAAGAAAAAAAGTTCCCCATGTTACCTTCCATACACGCGTGCGTGATGACTCCGTTGGCGGAGATAACCCTTATCGATGGCAAGACATGAACAGTGAGACATACTTTAAAGGAAAACGCGTTATCCTTTTTTCTCTTCCCGGAGCTTTTACTCCTACTTGCTCAACCTTTCAGTTACCTGATTTTGAAAAACTCTATGATGAATTTAAAAAAGTTGGCATTGATGAAATTTATTGCCTTTCCGTCAATGATGCTTTTGTCATGAACGCTTGGGGAAAAACACAAGGCATCGAAAACGTGAAATTAATTCCTGATGGTTCCGGTGAATTCACCCGCAAAATGGGTATGCTGGTTGCCAAGGACAATATCGGTTTTGGAATGCGGTCATGGCGCTATGCTGCTGTTATTAATGATGGTGTAATTGAAAAATGGTTTGAAGAAGAAGGTTTTTCAGACAATTGCACGACAGATCCTTATGAAGTCTCTTCACCACAAAACGTTTTAAAAGCCCTAAAAGGCTAATTGCAAATAAAATCCACGCACCTAAAGAGTACACACTTCACGGCACAAATTTCTCTTTACAAAAGAGTTTGTGCCGTTTTTTTTCATGAATTTTTAAGTGCAAAAAAAACGGAGCTAAAATATTTTCACCACCAAAAGCACGCCCCCACCTCTCATCACACCGACCCCCACCAATAAACCAAAAGATAACCATCTATCATCATGGATATTAAAGAGTTATACCGCCTCAAAAACAGCACCCAGATAACAAACGCATCCCCCCCTCATCACCAAAAGAGCAATTTTGATGCGGTTCTGAATACTGCTCGTCCTTAATTTTATTTCCTTAAAATCTTTCTTAAAATCATTAACTCGAAGAATTAAAATCTCTTTTTAAGTTAAAAAATGACTGCTAAAACCACCATTCATTCAAGCTTTCTGCCATAAATACCGCATCCATGTCGTCATCTTTATCGAACTCAGAATATTCATGACGTCCAGAAAATCCCAAAAATGTCTGGATTTATGAAATAACAATCTTTTTGTCCCCTTCGCTACAATTTTGTTACCTTGTCATTCGTTGAGACCTTCTTTAAAAGTTGCAAAATTAAAATATTGCCATTCTTCCGTTGAAACGTTGCAGGTCAAAAATTCATTGAGAATATCATGATCTCATGTTACCTGATCAAACCATCAATCCACTTCATTCCCATCTAACCTTTTCCCCACTTGCCACAACAGAACAAAAAACTTTTCATGCCAATAAACGAGAGCCCAAGGATCATACGCCCACTATCGGACGCTCTTGAAAATGCGATTTGGAAAAGATCTGCAAATCCGAAGTGTGAAGAAGGCAGCTGAAATGATTTTCCAATATCCTCAGATCTTTTCAGAATAAAAGGATTTCTTTCATAGAGCAGGGTAAAATTATATTGGACCATTGCATTTTTCCATTAACGCGCTGATTTTATGAAAAAATGAATGTTATCGATCTGTTATCATTGCCTTATAACAGCTTACAATTTATCCAAATATTTTCCTGTAAAAATTGTGCAATTTAAGTCATTCTATTTTTTTGAAACTTAAAAAGTCTTTTAGGATAAAATGCTGTAGATCTCCCTCATCTTTCGATAATGCGAGATTTTGTCGTACCCAATAAGAAAACAGCAAAAGATGTAATGCCAACGGATGAGAATTCAAAGGTTAAACCAATAGGGACTGTCAATATTTTGATAAACTCTTGGAGAGGCATTGGTTAACACATTGAATTCCAAAAAATTTTTTGGTTTATTAAGAGTTATCATGTCCCTTAGAAGGACGCGTTTTATAATGAATGAAGCTTATTTTACCTCTTTAAAAAAATCTCTCTTTTATGCCGCACTCGCTCAAACAACAACGCGATTGTAAACGAATGCATAAGCCCATCCAAACAAGCCCATCCAAACAAGCAAAGTACAAATTTTGAAAATTGAGTCTCAAATTTCTGAAATATTTCCAGCAATCCTTTCCATAAAAACTTTCACCATGAGCATTTTTGGGCTGCTAAAATATCTTGTACGGCTTTGACCAATTGTTCTTCATCAACCATCACTTGCGCTGGTCGACTTTCGCGCCATGTTTGATTATCCTTAATTTCATGCGACAACCGCGCACCCTCAATCAAATCTTTGATTTGTATTTTTCCGCTCTCACGTTCTTGAGATCCTTGAATCACCACGCAAGGCGCTTGGCGTCGATCTGCATATTTCATCTGCGCTTTAATCCCCGATGCCCCCAAATAGAGTTCAGCACGAATTCCTGCCCCACGCAACTGCATGACCATTTTTTGATACCCCGCAACCGCCTCTGGCTCTTTATCCATCATCAGTACCACAACAGGGCCTGTCGTCTCCTTCACAGGCAACTTTTTAAGGTTTTGCAAAGCAGCGATCAAACGTGAGACCCCTATTGAAAAACCCGTTGCCGGAATATTTTCCCCACGAAAGCGTGCCACCAATCCATCATAGCGCCCACCCCCCCAACGGAGCCAAAAACAACTTTTTGTCCATCATCATTAAGCACGTCAAAAAGCAATGTAGCCTCAAAAACAGGACCTGTATAATAATCCAGTCCACGCACGACTGATGGATCAATTTTGATACGATTCTGAGTGCCATTTGCGACAAAAATTGCCTGCATTTCCTCAAGCTCACGAATTCCCTCACACCCTTGCACATGATCACCAACCACTCCTTTAAGAGCGTCAAGTGTTTCCTCTGCAGTTTCCGCCCCAGCAGCGGTTAAGGCAAGAATACAATCAACCTCTTTGTCGTTAAGTTCCGCCCCTTTTGTAAAGTCACCACTTTCATCCAAACGCCCCTTTCCCAAGAGCAAACGTACACCTTCAGGACCAAATTTATCAAGTTTATCAATTGCTCTTAAGACAGTTAAACGCTTTTCAACCTGCTCATTTCCCCCCAAACCAATTTTCTCCAAAACGCACTCTAGAATTTTTCGGTTATTCAGACGAATAACATAATCATGAGGCTGAAATCCTAGTTTTTCTAAACTCTCTGCTGCCATCATGCAAATTTCGGCATCCGCCGCTACCGTTGGTGTTCCAACAATATCCGCATCAAACTGCATAAATTGCCGAAACCGCCCTGGTCCTGGTTTTTCATTGCGGAAAACAAAACCAAGCCGATAACTACGATAAGGTTTTGGCAAAGTTTCAAAGTTCTCTGCAAAATAACGAGCAAGAGGCGCGGTAAGATCATAGCGCAAAGACATCCATTGCTCATCCTCATCTTGTAGCGAAAAAACACCCGCATTTGGACGATCTGAATCAGGTAAAAACTTGCCCAACACATCTGTATATTCAAAAATTGGCGTTTCAAGCGCTTCAAAACCGTAAAGCTCATAAACTTCACGAATCTGCGCAATCATTGTTTCAGTTGCATACAGCTGTGCACTTGTACGATCCACAAATCCACGGGGTAAACGAGCTTTGGTCTTTTCTTGTTTTGATGACATGTTTTTCTCTAACAACAATATGTATTCACAGATAACGCGTGTCTATCTTATAGAAACAAACGCTGCAATAACTTTATCGACTGAAAACTTGTCGCAACATGCATAAACTTTTGCTTTAAAGAAATACTTATTGCTCAACAGCCGATTTCACAACCCTGCTAGAATATAGCGTACAATCCATTGTACACCACTCTCTTTACGTCTATGAAGATATAAGCTGCCAATATCCTTATATTTTCCCCTCAAAGCTGCAACTGCTTTTACATTGAGACGGTTCATGAAAGACACTTTTTCTTCTTCCTTAAACAATTCTACCCACATATTGATTCCACTTTTAGTGTGCAAGAAATGGTTATGATTGGCAAATGGTTGTGATTGATTCCTTATAAACGAATTTGAAATAAGAAAATCTCACTGTATTGAGAGCTCTCATTCAAGTTGCGAACAGTAAATTATCTTTATAAATCAATAAATTATTCACAAAAGCAAGTCCCCTCACCCTTAGGATAATCCGCCCAACCACCAATCCCTAACCACCAATTCTATGAAACAGTTTGCACTTTCAATATCAAAATGGAAACTCCACCATTCTTATCTCCCATCCTTATATACCCCGCCCTTATAGACATTGTTTAAAAATGAGCAACAGTCAGAAACGAGCACTATCCTAAAGACCAGCCCTAGCACTATCATTGTATTTCTAACATTCAGGGTTACCACTGTTTTTACACTTAAACGATTGATAGCTAGCTCTTCCATTCAATCGACCTTTTTGGACTGCAATCGCATGATTTTTTCTAATGAGTGATGAGTGATGAGTGATGAGTGATGAGTGATGAGTGATGAGTGATGAGTGATGAGTGATGAGTGATGAGTGATGAGTGATGAGTGATGAGTGATGAGTGATGAGTGATGAGTGATGAGTGATGAGTGATAGTGATGAGTGATGAGTGATGAGTGATGAGTGATGAGTGATGAGTGATGATGATAGTGATGAGTGATGAGTGATAGTGATAGTGATGAGTGATGAGTGATGAGTGATAGTGATGAGTGATGATGATGAGTGATGAGTGATGAGTGATGAGTGATGAGTGATGAGTGATGATGATGAGTGATGAGTGATGAGTGATGAGTGATGAGTGATGAGTGATGAGTGATGACCGTACACACAGCAAGAAAACATGCAATACAAAATTGCATCCATATTGATTATTTACACTTAAAAATCAATAAGTTGACTTTTAAAAACTCGCCATATCTTCCCTCCTCCATATCTTCCCCTCATAAGTGCTTTTCCCCTTAACCCTTAATTTAAGCAATTCTCCCTCAAATATATTTCCCTCACCCCTACATCAAGCAACAATGCCTACCTTCCCGCAAAAATCATCACGCGTATTTTGTATCCTGTCAAAAAATAAAATGAAATACGAGGTTAGAGATTTCTGAGAAGCATCAACAGCAACCGTTGTTTCTGAAAAAACTGAAATCATCTTCTTGAAAGGACAAGACATTGATCTATAAGGATAGTTCATTGTTTTACAACTTGAATGAAAGCCCCGAATACCACGTAAGATTCTCTCATTTCAAACCCTCTTATCTTAAATCAATCACAGCCATTCCATTGCATGTCAAAAACGGGGCGGTCGTGGAAATAAAAACCGTTTAAGAAAAGAGTAAAAATACCTCTTATCAATCGTTTCAATGAAAATATAAGAGCTGTTGCAACATGGAGAGCTGATAAATAGTATGATGGCACCGAGCTTACGCCTTCATCAGCGTAAAAGCAGTAGTGCACAATGACTTTACCATTATACCCTTCACGAGCGCCGTCACGAGATAAACTTGGAAGACCAACCACCAATTAATTGAGAGATGTCTCTTTATAATAAGCGCGTGCATGTGCAACAAAATGGCCTTCTGTTTTTTGTGAAGAGTGTCATCCATGAGACACGAAAAAAACAAAAGCGTGTGGCAATGCGCAATCTCCATTCTTTAAAAGACATTGCTATGGAGACTTTTGAAAGTCGTAAAACCGAATTAAAGGAAAATAGCGCGGCTGCACGAGGTTTGGATGTTAATCTACAAGCAACAGCGAAAGCACAAGCTTTATGAGGCAAACGACGTCATAAAGCACAAAACTTACCAGCGATAAATTGAAGACCAAACACTCTGCAAAACAACAAGCATAACAGGCTTTGCGTTTGCTTATCCTTACAAGCGTTCGAACAAATCTCTTTGTGTAATATGCATACAGTGTGTGATATTCATAAAGATCAGGGTGATGGTGATGTATGGACACCAAGCTCGAGAATATGACGGTGCGACGCGAGAGCACAACAGAGTTTTGCGTAGCTTTATCAAGCGCCAATGCCTCTCTTCCCTGAAGAATCCCCTCATATATTTTGCACCTTTATCCAAAAATCACATGAGATACGTGTGTTATAGATTTTTGCAAAGCATCAAGAGCACATGTTGGTTTTCGATACATTGAAGCCTCATTAAAATAAACACTCTTCTTTATAAAAAGATTTTTAGTTTTAAGGTGAGATTAACAAGACATCAGTGTGCTTTGCGCTTGCTGTGCAAAATGATTGATAATATTTTTTAAATCAGCAATATTTCGACCAGCATCTGTAATAGAACGTGATACAGAAGGAATGACATTTTGCCAGTGTCTTTGAGGAAATTGATGTGCCAATTGTGTCATTGTTCCACCTTGAGCACCAATACCAGGAACGAGAAACAGACTATTTTTTAACTGCTCAATTGTGTCTTTAGATTCAGATCCTAATGTCGCTCCTATAACCGCACCGATAGGACCAATATTATGATGAACACTATGAGACTGGGTATTATAATCACAAATGCACTGTGCAAGATGAAGTGAGAGTGCCTGATCACCGATACGCGCATTTCGAATGTGCTTTCCCTCTGGATTAGAAGATTGAACAACCACAAAAACCCCTGCTCCTGTTTCTTCTGCAATCTTTATCAAAGGAATGAGAGCATCAAAACCCAAAAAAGGATTCACTGTTATAGCGTCAGCTTTGAATGCACTGTTTGGACCAAGCCAAGCTTTACCATAGGCTTCAGCAGTAGAGCCAATATCCCCCCTTTTTGCATCCGCGAGAACCAATAAGCCTTGTTCGTGTGCATTTTCAATGAGTTCCTTAAGCGCTTGAAGACCTTCCACACCATATAATTCAAAAAATGCGACTTGCGGCTTTATGATACCCACTTTGCCAACAACTGCTGTTAAGAGAATATCACAAAAATCTTTTAGACCTTTATAATCAAAACTGAGTTTCCATGAATGTAAAACTTGATGACTAGGGTCAAAACCAATACAAAGTGGTCCATAGACTTCACGATTTTTGAAAAAAGCTGAACAAAACATTCTATCACCTAACATTGTCTTTCCTTCAATTTTTCCATAAAATCGAAAAGAATATCGCTCTATAGAAATGACAAGTAATACATTTTCTTAAAGAATAAAATATCTTTGGTCTTGATTTTATTATGATTACATAAACACCCCTCTGCATTGGCTTCATAGAAACCAGTTTTTTCCCTATACATCATCTCCAAAGCACTCTTCTTGTAATCAACATTCCCATAATGATCACAAGCATTTCAGACTTTATGTTGAAGAGCACCGCACAAAATACAAGGATTTGCAGCAAAAATGAATGAAGTGGTAGAGTTCTCCTCTGCACACTGAGAGGGTTACAGCTTATCAGAAATCAGAAGCATTGCATACACACATTACCACACCGTTGAATGGGAAAAGAGTGAAGAGTTCTTCAGTACATGCAAACGCAATCAAAAAAACTATTTTAAACAGCTTATAGCTAAAATAATAAAGAAACGCTCAGAAAAAATGATGAATGTGTGTTATTTCTATAATCATAACAGTTTAATAACTATCAGCGGAGGAAAAAGCATATCTGCTCGAAGGGTACTTGCTCGAAGAGTATTTTGCTCGAAGAGTATGAGAAAAATCCAATCTTAGAAAAAATCTCATTCATAAGATTTTCAATGGAAAAATACGACAACACAAGGATGCTATGAACCTGAAAAAGAGCTTTTTTAAAGCCTTTTTCCTGAGACAGTATTTATATCGCTAAAATCCTGCATGATTGAAGTGATGAAAGTGCAGTTAAAATATCACGCGGGGAATGGTGAAGTAAAAAAAAGAAAAGAACTTTGTTGTTATAAAGGTAAAATAATAAGCATGCTTATCGAGGCTTACTTCTTTAAGGAGAGAAACTCTACCCAACCAATATGAATCGTTAGCGACTTCCTGTACTCTCCTTCTATGGAAATTCCATGAGCAAAAATAAAATACCTTTTTTCATCTATAGCGCAGTTTTTCTTTCTGAATTTTCCTTTTTCTTTGTACTCCCTCTGCTTGGAAACTCTTCTCTTATAACTGCTGCAAATATTGCGTTTTATCTCGCTGGATCAGTAATCCTTGAAAGCATTCTCATGATAACCGCAACGGGTTTATTAGAAAGATTTTCTCGTAAACTCTTAATGGCTACCGCCTTTATTTTAAGGAGTACCGCTTTCCTGTGTATTATCCTATCGCTCATGCCTTCTGCATGGTTGATCTTTTTTACCTTAATGGCTTTTTCGAAAGCAATTTCAAAGCCATTTTTGCGAGAAATTTTATCAGAACATCTCAATGGAAGTGCTCTTAAGCGCGCATTAACCCTCTATTCGTTTTTTCAAAACGCTGCTGTCGTTATCGCCCCTCTTGTTGCAACAAGTGCCATAAAATATAACGCATCAGCTTTTCTTATGGCTTTCTTTGCACTCATTGGTTTGTATTTTTGTTTTCTCTCTCTCAAAATTGTCTATCACTACCCCCATAAAAAATCATTGCTTGAAAAGGGTAAAAAAATAAAGAAGCCTTTCTTTTCTTCTTTAAAAACAATAATACATAACCGTTCTCTTGCTTATTTGCTGGTCACAGCTTTTCTTTGTGCATTCCTCATGGGAATTTTTATCACCACCACAACACTTCTCAGTAAATTTGACAGCACTCTCGCTCCTTATAGTGGGATTTTCTTTTCAATTGTTGGCATCAGCATTTGTATCTGGCAAGGGGTGATCAATAAACATCTCACCCTTTCTGATAAAGCAACTGTCTGTCTGCTCTGCTTTATGGGAAGTTTCTCCTCACTTTTCCTCATAGATGGCGTCTTTATCGCTGTGAGTGCATTAATTGCCTACAGTGTCTATGAATCTGTCATGGTTCCAGAGATATACTATCAAGCAGGGAAAACAACTACATCCCTCTCATCCAGTGTTCTTTTTAGTTATATTCTTGTTATTTCAAATATTGGCCAAGCTGCCGGCTCATGGACAAGTGGATGGATCATCAGCCATTTCAACAATCATATCGCTTTCACCTTTTGCATGATTGTTGGTGTCTCCGTGTTAGCCTCTTGCCTGTGCCTCATACAAACTAAAAAATAAGGAGCTTCATTGTCGCATATCATTTTTGAAAATCGGGTGCACAACAAGAATACTCAAAACACTTCGCCACAAATGGCTCAATTAGGGATTTTTAACGCACTCTACCGTAAAAAACCTTAAAACTGTCTTCAAGAATTTCTCTGTAAGCCCCAACGCCAATTGCCTCAAAGCCTAAAGGATTATCGGGTGGATTTTTATTTATCCCTGAAATGTATCGCCTTCTCAAAGTGACATATTATCCATTTGCCTCTATGATTGATCTTGAGACTTTGCGTTCAGCTATCGAAGAATTTTCTATCAATACCATCATATGCCTACCAAGTTTTGCCGATAAACTTATTACGATATCTCGGAAGAAAAAATTAAAATCTCTAAAAAACCTATTCTCTCTTGCAGAAGCCTTTCAAGCTTAAATCTGCGTTGAAAATAAAAGACTTGAAATCGCTAAATTCCATATTAAGCCTCTTAGCTTTACCACAAAAGAAACTGGCCCTCTAGGATTCCAATGTTTTCAGATCGATAGTGACGTTTCATCTTATATAACACATTCAAGTGCAGTCAAATCCTGAAAATGATCAATGAAAAGTATCCGTTTTTTATCCTAATGATGCACCATGACTTAAGCATACCACAGGTGATATTGTTCATTGCATATCATCAATCATGTAACTGTAGCAACCTGCAAACATAATTTACACCTGAAAGGAAAAACACCAGCCCTCTATAATATTATGGGCACTTCAATTTTTGTTCACGATTTCACAAATGTCTTGAATCTCCAAAACTGCACTTTTCTCCATTTTCTAAGAGAGGAATACCTTTTGTTAAGTCAAACATATATTTTATTTTTCATATTCTCTCTGTGTGCATTTTTACTGTTTTGCCTTGCGCTTTCCTTATCGCATAAAGAGAACAGCTCAGCTTTATGATATGCTTTGTTTGAACGCCTTATCGCTCATGATTGCAATTGTTATAGGATCATACAGCATTTGCCACTGTTGGGGAATACGAACGCGCTGGCACCTTGCCCCCAGCCTTCATCATTTTTATGAAAGAGCGCTGCAATGAGCGGCTGATTAAGCTCTAAAATTTTTTCCCCTTCCAGTAACTTGCGTCCTCCCTATTCGTCCCCCTTTGCGTTTTTATGCGGGAAGACATCCGAGCCTCACCAGCCCCCC